>JBDLJJ010000082.1:0-12491 GCA_039714435.1 Gemmatimonadota bacterium
GCGATATGGTTCGACCGCGTTCTCGGCGTCGAACGGGCGCTGGCAAATGATGACCGTATCGTCTTCCAGTGGATCGACCCCGGCCGGGCACGGCGAGGTTAGCTCGCGCAGCTGCTTGGCGTACCACTTCGTGCCCAGATACGAGTGGACGATGACGGTTACGTCGCGCCTGATCCCCTCTACTTCCTGAACGTACCAGAGCGGGAAGGTGTCGTTGTCGCCATTCGTGAACAGCACGCCGTATGGCTCGACCGACTGCAGCATGTTGTACGCCCAGTCCCGTGCGGCATAGTCGCCACGACGGTCGGCCATCGAAAAGTTGAGCAGAAGCGGAACCAGCGCCAAACCGAGAATGGGCGATGCGACTCGCAGAGCCGAGAGACTGGGGACAGCCCGCCCGGCAGCGGCCTTCTCGCCCGGGCCCACCCGCTCGGCCAGCCACTGCCAGACCGTAACCAGGCCCATCCCGGCGTACAGCCCCCACACGTTGAAGCTGAGAACAAAGAAATAGTCGCGTTCGCGTACTTCGTGCTGCCCCATCGGGACTCTCGGATACTGCGAATACCCGTACTTGAAGTTGAGATACACGACGAGCACGGCTGTGATGGTGAGGAGAAACGTAAAGAAGTAGATGAAGCTGTCCCGGTCCCCGGATTTGTGTCTGGCCAGCCCGATAATGCCCAGGGTCAGGAACAGGAGCGTGACGAACATTCGGCCGCCGGGAGCCAGGGAGCGTGCCCACTGCCAGTCGAAATACTGGCCGTACATGGCCAGCTGCGCCCTGGGGGGCGCCTGCCGGGTACTCAGAGGTGGCTTCTGGTACTGCTCCCGCAGCAGAGACGCGGCCAGCGCGTCGCACTGAACCGATATCTTGGTGGCGCCCTGAATCGTCTGGTATCTACCAGGCATTACCATGGAAGCCAGGCTGGGGCACTGTGGGTCGGCCTCGTCGATGATCGGATTCTGGGCTGACCGGATCGGAACGAACAGGAGCTGCACCGAGAAGCCCACCCAGGCGAAGGCGAGCGCCGCCATCACGAGCCTCCAGCGCAGCAGAATCCTCCAGTTGTGCCACAGCAGGAACACGCCGAGGGCGATAATCGGCATCAGGGACATCTGATGGTTCGTGGCGCCGAGGCCGAGCAGGAATACCACGAGAAGTATCAGCCGGTCGCCGCGAAACGTGTCGCTGTGATCCTCCCAGACCATGGCCAGGTATGAAATCAGAGCCACGAAAAGTAGCGAGACCGTGTAAACCTTCTCGTTGACGTTGGATTGGGTCCAGACCGTAAAGGCCGTGGCGCCAATCAGGACGCCCAGGGCGGCGGCCACGAGCGCGATCGAGCGGCGGGGGCTGAAGTGAGCCCAGATCCGCATGATCGTGAGGAACCAGAAAAACGCCGCGGCGGCCGACATGGCCGCGCTGAGCACGTTGATCCGGACGGCCACATCGAGGCCTGTCCACTCCAGAGCCAGGATCCAGAAGCGTCCCAGCAGTACGAACAGCGGGTTTCCGGGCGGGTGCGGCAAGCCCATGATCCGCGCTGTGGCGATGTACTCGGAGGTGTCCCAGAAGGCCGTGCTGGGGGCCAGGGTCAGCACATACAGGCCAAAGATGGCCACGCTCATCAGCAGCGCCCAGGTCCAGACGCGCAATCCGCCGATGCGCTCGTACTCGATCCCTTTCATTCCACCCCTTAGTCGGTCAGGTTGAGCCCCGTGCAGCGGACGAGAAGCTAACGTGTGGCCACGGCAGGGCCAACCACAGTTTTTGACACCAGGTCTGTCGAGATGGATGCACCCTGAATGAACGCAGACAGGCAAGCGGCAGGGGGCCGCCAGCGGATTCACGCGGCGCTGGCTGGTTCCGACACCAAGCGCCCGTACGTGCGCCGGCTGTTCGGCCGCATCGCTCGGCGCTATGACGTGACGAACGACATCATGAGCCTCGGCCTTCATCGGCGCTGGAAGAGACAGCTGCTTCGGCTGGCCGACATCCGGCCCGGTCACGTCGTCCTGGACCTGGCCTCCGGTACGGGCGACCTGGCTCTTCGCGTTGGCCACGGATCGAAGGTGCTGGCAGCGGACCTTACGATGGAGATGCTCAAGGTGGGCCGGTCGAAGGCAAAGTCTGGCCGCTCGAAAGCCCGGTCTGTCCAGGTGGAGTGGGCTCAGTGCGACGCTCTGGCCTTGCCACTACCCGACCGCAGCGTGGACAGGGTCCTTATCGGCTACGGGCTTCGAAACTTCGCGGATCTGGATGCCGGCCTGCGCGAGATTCAGCGCTGCCTCAAGCCGGGTGGCAGGCTCGTGGCGCTGGACTTCGGCCGTGCTTCTCCTCCGCTTCTTCACCGCATGTATCTGAAATACCTGGATATTTCGACGGTGGCGATCGGGTGGCTGGTCCACCGGGACGCGGAATCGTATGTCTACATTCCGGAATCATTGCGTCAGTTCCCGGCCCAGATGGGGGTGGCCGACACGATGCTCAGGCTGGGGTTTGAGCGGTGCGGTTACCTGGACCTATGGTTCGGGGTCATGGCGATCAATTTCGGAGATACGCCGGCCTGACCCCTACGAGTCGTCTTTCTTCTTCCAGATCGTCAACTGCTTCTGCCCGCCCTCACTGCCCTCCATGCGCGCCGTGAGAACGTCTCCGTCATTCAGGCCCAACTCGTCTCGCATGTCCTGCGGTATCGTAATTCGACCGCCGCTTCCAACGGTGACGGTGGAATAGTACAGGACGCGATAGATTCCCATGCCCGCTCCTCCTGGAGATGGCGGGTGTAGAGTGCGTCCGCAGGTCCACGACCCTGGACGCCCCGCCGCTTGAAGTTTGGTAGAGCCATATAGTATAGCGCTAGGTGCCCATTGAATCCACTATTGACCCGTCCTTGAACAGGAGAATGGATGCCGGAAACCGTTATTCGTCTTACGAATGTGAGTAAGAGCTTCGCCGGAACACCGGCTGTCGCGAATCTAGACCTTTCCGTACCTGGCGGCTGTATCTACGGGCTTCTGGGGCCGAACGGGGCGGGAAAAACGACCACGATCCGTATCATCCTCGATATCGTCGGCCCGGACAGCGGTACGGTTGAAGTGTTTGGTGAGCGCTGCACAGACGAGACCAGGACGCGCATCGGGTACCTTCCCGAAGAACGCGGACTGTATCAGAAGATGAGGGTCGCTGAGCACCTGGCCTTCCTGGGCGAATTGAAACATCTGCGCCATTCAGAGGCCATGCGCCGGGCGCGTTACTGGCTGGACCGGCTCGGCCTCGGAGACCGTGCGGACGACAAGGTGGAGACATTCTCCAAGGGAATGCAGCAGAAGGTTCAGTTTGCCGCCACCGTCATGGCCGAGCCCGAGTTGTTGATTCTGGACGAACCGTTCAGCGGCCTTGATCCGATCAATGTCGATCTGTTTCGGGAGATCATCCTGGAACGAAGGAGGGCGGGTACGGCCGTTCTGTTCTCCACCCACCTCATCGAGGATGCTGAGAAGCTTTGTGACCGCGTGTGCATGATCGCCGGGGCCAGAAAAGTGCTGGACGGCACGATGGCTGAAGTTAAGGCGGGTACGGGAAGCCAGAGCGTGGCCATCGAATCGGAAGGCCCGCGCGCCTTTCTGGAAGCACCTGACCTTATAGACGGTCTCACTGATCTTGGCCGGGTGGTAGAGGTACGACTCAAACCGGGCGCTGATCCGCAGGTGTTGCTGAGACGCGCCGTGGAGGACGGGGCCCGAATTCGGCGCTTTGAACTCGTCGAGCCTTCTCTGCGCCAGATTTTTCTGGATCGAGCCGGGGCGGCCGGTGCGAATGGGTCAGCCAGCGCCAGCCGGCCGGAGGGAGAGCAGTGAGCCGTCGCACCTGGGCGATCATCCGGCGCGAGTACCTGCAGCGCGTACGAAGCCGGTGGTTCATCTTTTCCACTCTGTTTGTCCCGGTCCTCATGGTCGCGGCCATGCTGCTGCCGGCGGTTCTGATCGAGTCATCGAGTGACGGTCCCGGCAAGCCCATCGCGATCATCGATGAGAGCGGCGACAACCTGGCCCCTCTCATCATGGAGGCGTTGGCCGCCGATTCAGTGGCGGCGGAGCTACTGCCCGAGTATTCGACTATTGAAATCAGGGCGGCCGCTTCCTCGTCCGATGAGAGCCCGTACCGCGGCTATCTGCTCGTCCCCAGCGGGGCTCTGGAGGCGCGTACAGCCACTCTGTTCGAGTCTGAATCGCTGGGGCGCAGAACGCGGAGCCTCCTCCAGATGGCGCTGGCGGGGGCGATCATCCAGCGCCGCCTGGAGGATGAAGGCACGAGTCCTGAACTCGCGCGGGAGCTCATGCGGCCTGCCAGCCTGGAGGTGGAGCGCCTCGACGGCGGCAGCGATACGGCCGAGCAGATCTCACAGGTAATCGGGTTCGTCATCGCGATGATTCTGTACATGATGTTTGTGGTGTACGGCCAGATGATCGCGCGTGGCGTGCTGGAGGAGAAAACTTCGGACATCGTCGAGATCATGGTCAGCTCGGTTCGGCCTCGTGAAATGATGCTGGGCAAAATCCTCGGTGTCGGAGCGGTCGGCCTGACCCAGGTAGGTATCTGGGGTGCGATCGGAGCCGGCCTTTTCCTGTACAGTCTGGCGGGAGCCGCTCCTCTGTTGGCCGAGGCCGGAATGGATCTGAGCGCGTTCGTCTTTCCCTGGTCACTCCTCGGGCAGGGCTTGATCTACCTGGTGCTGGGTTACCTCCTGTACGCCAGCATGTTCGCCAGCGCCGGCGCGATGCTGAGCAACGAAAACGACGTTCAGCAGGTACTGTTGCCCGTCACACTGCCGATCATCGTTCCGGTCGTCATCATGCCGGTCGTGATAGAAAGGCCGGAAGAAACCTGGATCGCGATGGTGTCCATGGTGCCGTTCTTCAGTCCGATCCTGATGGTCGTTCGGTCGACGGTGGGCGAGGTTCCTGTCTGGCAGACACTCACCGCCATGCTGCTCCTGGTGGGGTCCGTACTGCTCATGGCGCGCGTTGCGGGACGAATCTACAGAGTTGGAATCCTGATGAAGGGCAAGCGGCCAAACCTCCCAGAAATGCTCCGATGGATGCGGCACGGTTGACGAACCTCGCTCGCAGGCAGGTCGCGATTCGGCCGGCGCTGGTGAAGCGGGCCGGCACTGCCCGGGCTGCACGGGCGCGGCTGGCTACGCTGGTCCTGGCGGCGCTGGCCTTCGGCGTCGCCGGCTGTGGCCCATGGTCCGCCAGTGAGCCGCGGGGTCCCGAATTATCCGGTGGTGGGCCGGGAGTAACCAGCATCCAGGTGGGCACGACGACGTCGGCCTACGATTCCGGCCTGCTTGAAGCGCTGGCCCCAGCCTTCGAGGCAGCGCATCCCGAGTACAAGATCCGTTTCTTCGCTGTCGGCACCGGGCAGGCCCTGGAGATGGGCCGACGGGGAGACGTGGATGTAGTGCTCGTGCACGCGCCGGCGGCGGAAGAGGCGTTCGTCGCGAGCGGCCACGGCCTGCGCCGTAGATCGATCATGCAGAACGACTTCGCGCTGGCGGGGCCGCCGGAGGATCCGGCCGACGTCCGCGGATCGAATGACGTCATTGCCGCGCTACAGTTGATCGTCGCTACGGGCGGACGGTTCGTGTCCCGCGGAGACCAGTCGGGCACCCACGCGCGCGAGCGAGCACTCTGGATCTGGGCGGGAGTGACGCCGGAAGCGGCGCGCTACAGTGAAGTCGGGCAGGGTATGGGCGCCACACTGTTGATCGCGGGGGAGCAGGGAGCGTACACGCTCACCGACCGGGCCACGCTGACCGTCACCGGACCCGCGGCCCGGCTCGAAGAGCTGTACGCGGACGATCCGCTCCTTGAAAACGTGTACTCCGTGATTGAAGTGCGGGCCGCGGCCAACCCGGCCGGCGCCTGCGCGCTGAGCGAATGGCTCGGCTCGGCGGAGGGTGCCCGCCTCATCGAGACGTTTCGCTCAGAAAACGGCGTGGCACTATTCACTCCTGTCGCGGACGGGGGAGCGCTGGCACCATGCGCGACGCTTGCCCGCGGGGCTGTGGACGCGGGATCGGACTCGGACTCGGATTCGGCTCCAGGCGCGGGGTCTAGCCGTAGCGAGCGGACGGAGAGCCGGAACATTTTTGCCCTGGCCTGGGATCTTCTGACGTCCGGAGACGGCTATGTGTGGGAGATCGTGCTCCGCTCGCTCGCGATCTCGGGTGTGGCGCTCCTCCTGGCCACCATCATCGGTATCCCGATCGGGATCGTCGTGGCACTGTCCCGATTCCGCGGCCACGGAACGGTAACCGCGCTGATCAACACCGGACTCGCACTGCCGCCGGTCGTCGCCGGACTGGCTGCCTACCTGCTGCTGTCGCGGACCGGACCCCTGGGGCCGCTCGAACTGCTGTACCGGCCGGCCGCCATCGTACTGGCCCAGATCGTACTCGCCGGGCCATATATCGCGGCAGTGACCCTCGCCGCCGTAGCAGCGGTTCCGGGCGATGTCCGGCTTCAGGCCAGAGGCCTTGGCGCCACGCGCCTGCAGGCTCTCCTCCTTCACCTGCGGGAGGTCAGGGGTTCGCTCATCGCGGCGGTCGCGGCTGGCTTCGGAGCGGTGATCAGTGAGGTGGGAGCCGTCATGATCGTGGGCGGCAATATCCTCGGTGAGACCCGTGTGATGACCACGGCTATCGTGCTGGAGACTCGGCGCGGCAACTTCGGGGTGGCGATCGCGCTCGGCACGATCCTCCTGGCGATCGCTTTCGCCGTGAACATCGCCCTCCTCGCAGTAGGCCGCAGAAGTCTGCGCCGGCCGCTGATATCATGACTACTGATATCGTGACCCCGATCCTGGCAGGCTCGGGCCTTCGCGTCACCCACGGCGGCCGGACCACGCTGGACGTTCCGGAGGTTCAGCTGTACGAGGGCGAGTTGCTGGCCGTGCTGGGTCCTAACGGAGCCGGCAAGTCAACTCTGCTCAGGGTGCTGGCCATGCTCGAGCGCCCTGAGGCCGGCACTGTATCCTACAGAGGCATGACCGGCAGAAAGGCGGAGGAGCAGCTTCGCCGTTCGTTGGCCGCGGTGTTTCAGCGTCCGCACCTGTGGACGGGCACGGTGCGTCAGAACCTCGAACTCGGTCTTCGCCTGGGAGACCGGCGGAAGTCAGACCACGCACCGGAAGCCCTGGACGCGATCGCCTCACAGATGGGAATCGAGCCACTGCTGTCCGCCGAGGTCGGAACGCTGTCCGGCGGAGAAACCCAGCGCGTAGCGATCGCCCGTGCGCTGGCCATCGAGCCCGACGTGCTTTTCCTGGACGAGCCTACCGCCAACCTGGATACCGGACTGCGGCTCTCGCTCCTGGAGGACCTCGAGCGGGTGGCCCGGAGCAGAGCCAGGGCGACGGTCCTAACTACCCACAACCACTCGGACGCTTTCCGGCTGGCGGACCGGGTCATCGTCCTCAACAACGGCCATCTCATTCAGGCCGGGACGCCCGCCGAGCTGTACGAGAACCCTTCCGATGCGTTCGTGGCGGAGACGACGGGGGCCGAGATGGCGCTCACGGGCACGGTTCTAGAGCGGGATGGCCAGCTGCTACTAGTGGATATCGGCGGCGCCGGGCTCAGTGTGGCCGGCTCCGCGGACGTCGGTGACAGAGTGAAGATCGCCTACAGACCCGAGGACGTGTTCCTCTCTACCGAACCCCAGGGCCATGGCAGCGCCAGGAATCGGCTTCAGATGACGCTGGCGGAAATCAGGCCCATCCTCGGCCTGCTGCGCCTGCGGCTCGAAGGACCCGCGGAGATGGTCGCCGTGGTGACACGAGCGGCCGCCGAAGAACTGGAGCTAGCGGCCGGATCGAGCCTCTACGTGCAGATCAAGGCGACGGCGCTTCACGCTTTCCGGCTGTAACGTCGGCTGTGACGCCGGCTGTGACGTCCGTCTCGACCGCCTCGACGATACGGACAGACTCCCGCACGGCGACGACTGTTTCCTCGTCCGCGGCCACGTCCGCGGAGCTACCATCCGGGACAGCCAGAAGCGGCATCTGATCGTCCAGATCTGACGGCACCTGATGATGCCGGCGGCAGCGAGCCTCATAGCTCTCGGACCCGCCAACCTGAATCGTGGGACCCTCGGCCGGCGCCGGCTTTCCGTCAATCAGCCGCTGGTTGCGGGTCGCCAGGTCGCCGCATATCACGCAGATAGCGTGCAGCTTGTCGATTCGTTCGGCCACGGCGAGGAGGTCCCCGATGGGGCCGAACGGCTCTCCCCGAAAGTCCATATCGGTGCCCGAAACGATGACCCGGCAGCCACTGTCCGCCAGCTTGGTCACCACCCCGACGATACCAGAGTCGAGAAACTGAACCTCGTCCACGGCGAGCACCTGCGTGGCGGGATCGAAGCGCTCGGCCACGTCGATGGACGCTGAAACAGGCAGCGCCTCGACGCGCCGGCCGTCATGAGAGCTGATGCTCTGGATACCGCTGTACCGATCATCCAGGTGGGACTTGAACACCTGCACGTTCTTGCGCGCAATCAGGGCCCGGCGAACCCGGCGCAGAAGTTCCTCGGACTTTCCGCTGAACATCACGCCGGTGATCACTTCGACTGATCCTTCCCTGCCTTCCTGCATTCTCATGTCAGTCGCTCTCAGTGCTCTTGGCCAGCAGGTCGCGCAGCTCGTCATCTGTCATGGAAAGAAGTTCACGCTCGGCTACGGACACATCTCTGCTATCGTGCTCCACGAACCGCGCCCGGCTCATGCGGGAGTCCAGGCAGAGGAAGAACAGCCGGGCGGCCTCAGGCGAGGCGGGCTGGCCGCCTGACACGTAGACCTCCCAGTTCATCAGATTGCTGTCCATGAAGGTTCGGGCCATTCCGTTACACCCGCACAGAGGTGGCGAGGAGCTCACGTAGGTCCGCCTCGGTCAGCTGCTCCGCCGCCTCATCGGGCACCTTGGATATGCCCGGAGGAGTCAGCGTGTAGCGCTGAGGAGTGCCCGGATTGGATACGCTTCGGAACATGACGAGCAGCCTGGGCGACTGCGGACTGGTACCCGAATACAGCGCCAGCTCCGCCTGCCACTGGTTGCCGCGCTCACTCGTGAAAGTGACGCGCTTGCTGTCGGCGCCGCCATCAATTCGGAAGATGAGCTTCTTGAGCAGTCCTGATCCCTTGGCCATCGGCATAACCTAGGACGGCCACGCCGCCGGCTGCAACCTGCGCGCAGCGGCCCGAAAAGATCGGGGCTCACGTACCCTTCCGGTGTTGCGGCGGCGCCACATGGATTCATCCAGCAGCGACCCGCCACCGGCATCAGACAGTGCAGCGAGGAGATTCGTATGGATCCACTAACACGGTGTCATAATGGACGTTATGCCTTCATCCGTCGCGTCTGACTTGTCTCTGGCGCCTATCAAGCCCAGCCGACCACAACAGGGTATGCTTCTTGTTCACTAGCCCTGTCATTGGGCGCACTCGCGCGGAGCGCCCGGCATGGGGAGACAGCAAGAGTATGGGCCTAGAGTTCTCGATCAACGAGAAATGCACACGGTGCATGGCGTGCGTACGGGTTTGTCCCGTAGACGCCATCGCTGTCACTGACGATGAGGTTCGCATCGTCGGAGACGCCTGCATCGAGTGCGGCCTGTGTGTCCCTAGTTGTTTCCATGACGCCATCGATGTCAGGGGTCAGCTTGCCGAATGCCGCACTGCCCTGGAGGCTGACTCTGCGGTTCTGATTCTCCCCTCAGAAGCTTTCGTCTTCTTCTTCCCGGCCACGCCCGAGCAGGTCATGAACGCTTGCTATGCGGCAGGCTTCAGGGACGTCTATGTCGAGTCCCTGGGTGACGAGCTGGTGGCGCGTGAGTACCTCAAGATCTGGCACGAGCGCAAGCGGCGCGGGATGGTGCGCTCGACGAGCCCGATTGTGGTGGACTATTGCCGGGCACGGCTTCCGGAGCTGCTCCCCTTCCTGGCCCCCGTCGTTACGCCGGCGGAAGCTCTCGCTCGCTACCTGCGGCAGGTTCACAAAGAGACTGGCACGCTCGTCTACGCCGGCCTCAGCTCCCCTGCCTCACAGGGCACCGCCAGTGAGATCGGGTGCTGTCTCTCATTCGAAGAACTCGAGACTCTGCTCTCCGAACGAGGCGCGGAGCCTGGCGAACAAGCGCTCACCCTGGAGCGGGTGCCGCCCGAACGGCGGCGGTACCTGTCGCTGGCCGGAGGGCTGCCGAGAGCCATGCTCGAGCAGGAGCCCGCGTCATCCAAGTGGCTCAACAAGCAGCGTGGGTTTGGCGCTCTCCGGGCCGTGGCCCGAGCCTTTATCGAGGACGAATCCTCATTCGGCTTCGTCGATGCGCTTCCCTTCGAAGGCAACCTGGCGCACCCGGCGCTCGGACCGGAAGAGGATCTCTTCTGGCGCAAGAGTATCGCGGAGCTGGCCGAGCCGGCGCCGGCGAGCCGGCCTGTCCTCGAAGCGCCGGAGGTAGACCTGCGGGCCTTCTTCGAACCGCTCAGCGATGACGCGGGACACCTCGATGCCGGGGCCGTGCAGCGCGTGCTGGACCGGATCGGCACGACGCCGGAGGGTAATCCATGGAACTGCGGCGCCTGTGGCCGGGCCACCTGCGCTCAGTTCGCGCGCTCGGTCGTCAGGGGCAGAGCCTCGATGTCCCTGTGCCCGATCTACCTGTCGACTCAGTATCAACGCGCTTCCGATGACGCGCTGTTCGACGCACTGACCGGCATCTATACATACCGGGTACTGGAAACCCGACTCGAGGAAGAGGTCGCGCGTGCCAACCGGGAGGGAACTTCGCTGGCGGTTCTGTTTCTCGATCTCGACAACTTCAAGCCGGTAAACGACCAGCACGGGCACGCGGCCGGGAACCTTATCCTCAAGGCAGTTGCTAAGATACTGGGGAATGCGATCCGTACTTCTGACATAGCGTGCCGATATGGCGGCGACGAGTTCGTCGTCATTCTGGTCAACCCTGATCTGGAAGGTGTGAGCAGGGTGGCCGAGCAGATGCGCGCGGAAGTCGAAGAGCTGAAAATCGACACTCCCAAGGGCAAAATCGGGGTTACGCTCAGTGTAGGGCTGGCTTATCATTCGGGGAGCGAGCACTCTTCAGTGACGAGTGATACCCTGATGTCGGAGGCTGATGCGGCTCTTTATGTGGCGAAGGCACACGGCGGAAACACCGTTCATCCGGCAGTGGAGGGACTCGTTCGATGACGTCTGAAGGCGGCGAAGCACAGTACGAGGCCTCGGGGATCGATCCCTGGGGGCTCCTCCGCATAGAGAAGCTCCTGGTCGAACTCGAGGGTGTGGACTCGATCAAGCTCGTGGCCGATGGCCAGGGCGGGATCGATGAGATCCACGTTCTGAGTTCCTCGGACCTGGGACCCAAACAGGTCGTCCGCAACATCGAATCCGCCCTGCTGGCTGAGTTCGGGCTCCAGATAGACCACCGCAAGATTTCCGTCGCGCGGGTCAAAGGCTCGGATCTGCCCCGCATTCCTGCGGCCCAGCCGGGTACGGCCGGAGCGACTGACGCGGCCAGCCAGGCGGCGGGGATTGGTACAGACGCCGATCTCTCCCTGGCCAACAACCGGACCCAGCTCACCGATATTCGCATCGAACGGCGAGCCGGCCAGCGCGTCACATCGCGTGTCACTCTCTACCTGGGCGACGAGAAGTACTCCGGTGACGCGTCCGGTCCCGACTTCGACCGCAGCCGGCTGGAAGTCACGGCCACGGCAACACTCGAAGCCATTGAGAAGGCGCTGGACGGCGAAATCTCCCTCGCGCTTCACGCCGTGAGCCACTTCGAATCGAACTCAGAGCGGCTTGTCGTCGTATCGATCCGAGCCGCCAAGGGCCGGGAACGCGCCTACCTGAGCGGCGTTAGCCGCGTCGTTGATTCGCCCGAGGAAGCAGCCGTGTACGCATGCCTCAACGCAACCAACAGATGGGTTGGTAAACCGTAGTCGCTGGCGAGGCTGTTGCTGAACAGACAGTTTGTTCATTGTTTAGGACTTACGATTGGCTAGAAACGTCGTTTGTCCGGGCTCGAGTTAAGAAGGACCAGAAAGGAGATTCCCCCAGTCTCGACGCTAGACGCCTGAGCTGAGCGGAGTGATACCTCCGAGCGGAGCCGAAGCATACCCATAGCGATGTGGTATGACTGAAACGGCGAAGGGAGGTGAGCTCTATGTGGTTAATCTCGTTCCTGTTTGGTAAATGGAGGTGGAACTAGCGTTTTGAGATTGGGGGATCTCAACTGATGTCCACGCATCATCGAATAAGGCGCGTCGTTTCCCTGCTGGCCGGGTTGGCTGCACTGTGCGTTGTGGCCACTTTCTTAGTATACCCACCGAGCGTATCCCGTACCTGGCTTGTCGCATTTGCAACCCTCTTCGCGCTGAATCTCTTCGCTATTTACCTAGGCCAAACTGC
>JBDLJJ010000083.1:0-12447 GCA_039714435.1 Gemmatimonadota bacterium
GGTGACTTCACCGATGTCAGTGCGGGAGTACGAATCATCTGAAAAGGGCATCCAGGAGATCGCCGACGAACTAGGGGTCGACCACATCCTGCAGGGAAGGGCGGGCGACTTCGCGGAAGGCGCCCGAACGATGAGACGCGCCGCTGAGCTGGATCCGCAGAACGCCAGCAGGCTTGAGGTTCTGGCTGGCTCACTTAGGGGAATGGGCCGCTACGAGGCGGCGGATGACGTCATCGAACGTGCTATGGCCATCGATCCGTCCAGCGGGCGGGAGTCCAAGGTCGGGACTACTCTCGCCCGCTACCGGGACATACGCCGCGCTCGCGGACTCGCATCCGAGATGGGACTCGATCCGGCGGACTGGGGGGAGGGAAACATTCTTGGCCTGGCTCGCCATTTACGACCGAGACTATGAAGCGGCGACGGACGCGCTCACGAAGATGCCCTCCGATGAGCTGGACTTCCTGGAAGCGCTTCGACTACAGAACCTGGCTATGGTTGAGCAGCTGAAGGGCGGGGATGTCCGGCCATACACCGACTCGCTGCAAGTCGTGGGTGACATCAGTTTTTCTTTTAGGGAATTTACGCCGCTCCTTGCCGCTCGCACCCTCCTTCTTTCCGGCCAACAGGAGGACGGCCTGGCACGGCTGAGAGAGGCGGTAACTCAGGCGAGAGCGTCGACTGACCAGAGAGCATCTCACACGACGCTTAGCATGGCGGCGGGTATGTATGCCTATTATGGCCGGCAGGACGAGGCGCTGGAGATCTTCGAGGAGATCGTCGACAGGCCGGGCGATGGAAGCGTGAATCTCGCGGGCTTGCAGCTCGATCCGGGACTGGATGGCCTGCGCGCCGATCCGCGCTTCGATGCGATCCTCCAGCGCCGGGCCGCGTTCGAGGCTCAGGCGGCGATCGACGCTGAGGCCGACGGGCCTTGGGTGCCATAGCTTTGCGGTGGTCTGCTGAACGCAGCACCGGGGCCGCATGACTGACCGTCCAGCCTACTTCAAGCGCCTGCTAGCGGAGCTACGGCGACGCTCGGTGTGGCAGGTGTTGGGCGTCTATCTCGTAACCGGCTGGGTTGTACTGGGAGCGGTCGGCACACTGGCGGACTCTCTCAGGCTTCCCGACTGGGCCGCTCCGATGGCTCTTTTCCTGCTCATCATCGGCCTTCCGATCGTCCTTGCTACTGCGCTCCTGCAAGACGGTACGGGATCCAGCGCCTCCAATGCCGGCCCTTCCGATTCCGATGCGGATATCGACGACGGCGAACAGGCAAGCGCCGAGACCACCGAGCATACGAGTCCGAGCCGAATGCGGGACCTCCTCACCTGGCGGAACGCCATCCTCGGCGGTGTGTTCGCCTTCTTACTGCTGTTTGGCATAGCGGGCCTCTATGTAGTGATCCAGGATCGTGGCAGCAGCTTCGCGCCCCAGGAGGCGATGGCCGAATCGACATTGCCCGCAGTCGCAGTTATGCCTTTCGAGGTACAGGGCGAAGATCTCGCCGTCTTTGGTGAAGGAATGGTCAGCCTCCTGTATCCAAATCTGGACGGGGCGGGGGGACTCCGTGCCACTCCCAGTCGCACGATTCTGTCGAGATGGAAAGAAACTGTAGGGGCCACTGGGACGGCTGACCTAGAGACGGTGTTGGCAGTGGCTGGTCGAGCGGGAGGCTCCTACGCAGTAGTGGGCAGCGTGGTCGCTATGGGATCGGGCATGCGCCTGAGCGCTGATATCTACGACGTGAATTCTGGTGAGGCGCTGGGCCATGCTCAGGTCCAGGGTTCAAGCGAGGATGATGTTTTTGCTCTTGTGGATGAGCTGTCGCTCCAGATTGTGGGTCACTTGGCCGTCGGCCAGGCAGAGGGAGCACCGCCGACGAGTCTGGCTGCCGCGACGACATCCTCGGTCGAAGCGTTGAAGGCGTTTATCGAGGGTGAGACCAGCTTCTATCGGTCTGACTACGGGGCTGCCGAGCAGGCGTTCCTGAAAGCTGTCGAGTTCGATTCCACGTTTGCCATGGCGTATCTACGTCTCAAACAAGCCCAGTCTTGGCAGGGTCAAGACGTCACGACAGCCCTTGAACAAGTGCAGCGTTATTCGGACCGGCTGCCCAAACGTGAGCAACTGTTTGTCGATTTCTTGGCCGCCGTCCCTTCGCAATCTCCAGAAGACGGACTGCGCGAGCACGTTCGCCAGCATCCCGAAGACGCCGAGGCCTGGTACTGGCTGGCCGAGACCTACCTTCACTATCCTTCTCTCGCCTCGGCTGAAGAGACGTATGACGCCCTATCAAAGGCTGTGGCTCTCGCTCCGGACTTTGCCACCGCCTATGAGCATATGCTCGACCTAGCTTCTCTGGTGTCAAACGACAGTGCTCATACCGCGGCTCGTGCCGCTGAGTGGGCGGCTATAGACCCGAGTAGGACTGTCGTTGGCGACATCTTCATGGCTCTGAGATTCGGAGATGGTGACTCGCGAACGTCCGCCATCAGCGCACTGGACACGCTGGCAATAGATGTTTTG
Organism: Gemmatimonadota bacterium; assembly: GCA_039714435.1. Classification (GTDB taxonomy): domain Bacteria; phylum Gemmatimonadota; class Gemmatimonadetes; order Palauibacterales; family Palauibacteraceae; genus JAZDDE01. Next base: position 2,530 of record JBDLJJ010000083.1, read on the forward strand.
CTAAGGACCTATGGGATAATAAACGATCCACGCGCCTGGAGTGCTGTAGAGCCCTATTTGCAGATAGCGATTGAACGGGCAGATGAGTTTCCGGGCGGTTTCGTCCGTTTGAATGGTCCGTACTTTCTAGCGCTAGCAGCGGCGGCTGGCACTGGCCGGCTGGCTGAGGGGGTGGCGTACCTTCAGAAGGACGATTTCGAGCCCCTCTCCCGAGCGGCGTGGCTCGCGGACATGTATATGCTGGGACTTCCAGTGTCCCTGGGTGGCCTCAATCTCGAACTTGACCCAGAATCCCCGCGGGAATTGGAGCATCAGGCGTGGCTCGCCTGGCTACAGAACGATGTGCAGACGATGCTGGAGAGCGCTCGGACCCTGAGGCGGCTCGCTGCCGAGGCTCGTGATAGCGGCGATTCGACCCGCGCCCAGGATGCAGGGGAAAGGATGCTGCGCATAGAAGCACTGGGTCAGATCGATCGTCAGGATCCGCATTCCACTGTGGCCGCGCTCGGATCGCACCTCGACTACCCCAGAGCCCGCTGGCTGGTCGCGCAGGCATTTCTCGATTCGGACATGCCTGCTGATGCTGTTCCTCTGCTACTGAGCTTGTGGGCCAGGCCGGGATATTCGGCGCTGGCGAATCGGTACCTGGGCCGCGCCTACAAGCAATTGGGTCAAGACGACAAGGCCAGGGCCGCCTACGCCTTCTTCATCGAAGCGTGGGAGAACGCAGACCCGGAGCTTCAGCCGTGGGTTCAGGAGGCGCGTGATGCGTTGGCGCGCCTCGGTCCACTGGATCAGTAGGGAGTACCGGCGGGCGCTAACTAGCGCCGTACTATGCTACGAGAGGGGAGTTGCCGGGAGGTCTCAGGCCCATCTGCTAGTTTACATAATGTTGATTATGCGCCATCGGACCATACCGCGGAATATAGGCTAGATGCGCTCCCTACTCGGCCTGTTCGCCGCTCGTACCTTGCATCCGGGCTTGCAGCTCCGCCAGGCGGATAGTGGCGTAGGCGCTGGCCGTTACGTCCTCACCCGAGTCGCCGATCAAACGCTCATAGACAGCGGCGGCTTCTTCCAGGCGCCCGTCCGAGGCCAGCAGCCGCCCCTGCGCCATGCCGGCAATTCGTCGCAGGTACTCGAATCGGGCCTCCTCAGCCAACTCCGCGTAACGCCGCAGCGCTGATTCGACGTCCCCGGCTTGTTCATGGGCTCCGGCGAGCATCTGAAGGGCGGAATAATACGTAGGTGAGTCGTCGGCACCGGCGACCACTTCCTGCAGCACTGCGATAGCCGCCGCTGTGCTGTCGCGTTGCAGCTCGAGCTCGGCGAGCATGATTCTGCCCTGGTTGCCGACGGGGGTCGCGCCGAACTGGGCCACGAACGTCTGCAATCCCTCGATCTGCCGGCTCGGGTCAGCCGCGCCGGCCGTAAGCCGAAGCTGGGCCAGATGGACGGCTCCCTTTTCCGTAGCTGAGACCTGGTAGTTCCTGTACTGAATGCCCGCAGCGATTAGTGCTACCACTGCAATGGCGACCATAATTACCACTGGCCGGTTGTTGCTCGCCCAGGCAGCAAGCCGTCCGGCCTTCTCCATCAACTCGTCTTCTGTATTCAGCTCAGGCCGTTTACTGGCCTCTCGGGCTATGGAACGTGCCATCAGTAGTCTCGTATAGTGTTGTAAATAAATAAGTTACAGATAGAGAACGCCAGCCGCATACAGTCTCTGGAAGGCAGAAGCTATGCTCCGAACGGCGTGACCGTCAATCAGCGGGCTCAGGCCAGGCTCCAGGTCAGCCGAGGAACAGGGACACGACTACGAAGCCTCCGACCAGCAATACCAGAAAAGCGATCGTCAGCAGGTTGAAGTACTTCTCCAGGAAGTGCCTGATCGAATCGCCAAAAACGCGTATCAATCCCGCCACCAGGAAGAATCGGCCGGCTCGACTTACGGTGGAGATTGCGATGAAGGCGGGGATGTACACCCCGAACGCCCCCGCCGCGATCGTGAACACCTTGAAGGGGATAGGAGTAAAGCCGGCCGTCCCCAGTGTCAGGAGCAGATTCTCGTCGTACAACTCCCCCAGACGCTCGTAGTGCTCGGCCGCGCCGTAGAAATCGATTATGGCCTGTCCCAAGGAGGCGTACAGAGCGCTGCCGATGGCGTACCCGATGACTGCCCCGGCCACGGAACCGGCTGTGCAGACGAGCGCGAACCACAGAGCCCGCTTGGGACGACCGAGCGCTAGCGGGATGAGCAAGGTGTCGGGAGGCACCGGAAAGAACGACGACTCCGCTACCGCGATGCCGAACAAAGCCCAGGTGCCACCGGGCCGCCCAGCCCACCCGAGAACCCAGTCATACAGGCGCCTGAACCAAGTCACCAGCCTTCATCTCCTATCAGAGGTACGAAATACGCGGAGTCTACTTGCTCCGCCTCGAATCCAGCTGGACCACGGCGGACGCGGTACAGAGTCTGCTGTCCCCCCTGCCCCACCGGGACGATCAGCCGCCCCTCCGGCGCCAGCTGCAGCTTGAGGATATCAGAGATGGAAGGCCCGGCCGCGCCGACCAGAATCACATCGAAGGGAGCCTCATCGGGCCAGCCGACGCTTCCGTCACCGGTTCTCAGCGTGACGTTGGACAGATCCAGGCCGTCCAGCACGGTCTGGGCGCGTGCCGCCAGCTCGGGTACAACTTCGATCGAGTAGACGTGGCGGGCCAGGCGTGCCAGCAGGGCGGTCTGAAATCCGGAGCCGGTCCCCACCTCGAGCACGCGTTCGTTGCCCGTGAGCTGCGCGAGGCAGAGATGCCGGGCGTGTACGTCGGGTCTGGAGATAGTCTGTCCGTTGCCCAGAGGAAGGGCGGCGTTCTCGTAGGCCCGGTGCCTGACGCCCTCCGGTACGAACGCATGCCGCGGCACGGCGTCAAAAGCATGAAGAACGGCGAGGTCGGAAATACCGCCGGAACGCAGCAGTTCCACGAGCCGGCGCCGGTCTCGTCTGTAATCTGCTGTGGTCACTAAAGGTTCCAGGAGCGGACCTGCCGCAGCAGCCCGTGGTTGGTGAGATCGAGGTGAAGAGGTGTAACCGACACGAAACCGTTATCCACGGCCTGAAAGTCGGAATCATCACTTCCGCTCCAGCTCATCACACCCCCGCCAATCCAGAAATAGTCCCGGCCGGCCGGATCTTCGCGCCGAACCAGCGAGTCCGCGTACACTCGCCTCCCGAGGGACGTGACCTGCACTCCCTGAACATCCTCGGCAGAACAATCCGGAAGGTTGATGTTGAAGCACGTCTCTGGCGGAAAGTCGTCCCGCTCCACCAGGCTGCCGAGCAGATCGGCCAAGATGCCGTCGTATCCCGGCAGGTGCGCGTCGTTGCTGCTGGCGAAGGACACGGCCACTGAGCGAATGCCAAAAATCGTCCCCTCCATGGCGGCGGCCACGGTGCCTGAATACAGAACGTCCTCACCCATGTTAGGTCCGTGATTCACGCCGGAGAAAACGAAGTCCGGAGGCTCATCCAGAAGCTGATTCACGGCCAGCAGGACACAGTCCGTGGGGGTGCCGTCGATAACATACTCACGCTCACCGGTAGGCGTAGCCCGCAGGGGCCTGTGCAAGGTCAGAGAGTGGCTCGAGGCGCTCTGCTGCCTGTCGGGTGCCACCAGTTCCACCTCGCCGATTTTTGCCGCCACTCGAGCCAGAAGCCGCAGGCCGGAAGCGTGAATGCCGTCGTCGTTGGTGCAGAGGATACGTGGGCGCGCCGACATCAGGGAGTGAGGACGTCTACCAACTGATCGGCTTCCCGCCGCAGATCGCGGACGGTTTCAGCGTCCCAGGCGACTCGCGCCGCCCGGGCCAGCTTTCCTTCTTTGCGCAGCTGGTCGAGCTTCACACGCGCCCCCGCAATTGTGTACTTCTCCGAATACAGCAGGTGGCGCAGCAGATGGACCAGCTTGATATCCTTACGCTTGTAAACCCGGTTGCCGGCACGATTCTTCGTGGGCCGCAGGGCCGAGAACTGGCTCTCCCAGTAGCGCAGCACATGAGGTTTGAGCTCAAGTAAATCACACACCTCACCGATCGAATAGTATTCCTTCGGTGCGATACGGTCTTCCACGTATCAGCTCCAGCGTTCGGGTTTCGGAGTCCGCGCCATGAGACTGGCCAGCGCCTGACGAGGTTCCACGTCCTCGTACAGAATAGAGTATACGGCCTCTACAATCGGCATTTCCACCCCATGTTGGTGAGCCAGGTCGCGTGCCGCCTGTACCGTGCGGACGCCTTCCGCCACTTCGGTCATGTCTCCCAGAACATCCTGCAGCTTACGGCCACCCCCCACGGCCAGGCCGACCTGGCGATTCCGGCTCAGATCACCGGTGCAGGTCAGGATCAGATCGCCGGTTCCGGCCAGGCCGGCGAGCGTTGCCTCTTCTCCCCCCATCTTGGCCGCCAGTCGGCCGATCTCAGCCAGCCCCCGCGTCATCAGTGCGGCCCGCGCATTCGTGCCGAGCTGCAGGCCGTCACTCATGCCCGCCGCAATGGCCATGACGTTCTTCAGAGAGCCGCCCAGTTCGGTTCCCACCACATCCGATTGCGTGTACAGCCGAAAGTGGTCGTTCTGAAAAAGCTCCTGAACCCGAACCGCGTTCTCCTTGCTCTTTGAGGCCAGTGTGACCGCGGTGGGTAGATGGCGGGCCAGCTCTTTGGCGAAGCTGGGGCCGGACAGCACGACGCACTCTTCGTCGATATGGCTGCCCAACGTCTGGCTGAGCACCTGGCTCATGCGGAGATCGGTCGAGGTCTCCAGTCCTTTGCTGGCGCTCACCACGAGCGGCCGGCGAGACCCGAGTATGGCAGCAGCCTGTTCCATGACCGGGCGAACAACGTGCGAGGGACTGACCGAGAGCAGCACGGGGGCCTGGCCGATAGCCTCGGCCATGTCCGTGGTGGCGCGCAGGCCGTCAGCCAGGCGCACGCCGGGAAGATAGCGGCCGTTCGTGCGTTCCTCGTTGATCTGCCCAGCCACGTCTGCCTCGAACGACCACAGGACCACGTCGTGGCCGTTGTAGGCCAGAATGTGCGACAGGGCCGTTCCCCAGCTTCCCGCTCCAAGGACTCCGATCAAACTGTTCACGCCGATCCATCCTCCTGGTCGGTGTCGAGCCTGGCGCGCCTCTGGCCTAGAATACGCTTCTCTTCCCCGCGCGACAGGCGCCACAGATTCTCACGGTGTGTCCACCACACGAACAGGCTCAGAGCGGCGCAGAAGATAACAGTAGGGGCACCGGCGTCGGTGAAGTACGCTACGAAAGGCACCAGCGTGGCCGCCGTGATGGAGGCCGCCGATACGATTCCGGTCGTAAGCAGCATGCCCAGCCAGACCAGGAGCGCCACGAGCATAGTGAGCGGAGCGAGCGCGATCAGCACTCCCGTCGCCGTAGCCACGCCCTTTCCGCCGGAGAAAGAAAGGAATACGGACCAGACATGGCCCGCTATGGCCATGACTCCATACAGAATCGCCAGGCTGGGGATCGCGGCCCCGTCCCAGGCAGGAAAAGCCGTGGCCGGAAACAGGCCCTTACCGATGTCCACGACAACCACGACCAGTGCGGCCGCCACGCCCAGCACCCGGTAGGTGTTGGAAGCTCCGAGGTTGCCGCTGCCGTGCTCGCGTAGATCGAGGTCCCGCAGCCGGCCCATCACATAACTGGTCGGAATCGATCCCAGCAGGTACGCGAGCGCGGCGAGAAGGGCGATCTTCATGGTGTCTCCTATTTCCCGCCGCGTTCCCTGAGCCGGAGGCGGATCGGGGTGCCCGTGAATCCCCACTCCCGGCGGAATCCGTTCGCCAGGTACCTTACGTATGAGTCTGCTATGTCCTTGGGCCGGTTACACCATATGATGAATACGGGAGGCGCTGTGGAAACCTGGCTCCCGTACAGCAGCTTCACTTCGCCGCCGCTGCCCTGAGGAGGATTGTGCGCGGCGACCAGTTTCTGGAGCACGCGGTTCACGTCGGCTGTCTGGATACGCCGGCCCCGCTCCTCATGAACTTCCCGGGCCATGTCGAGCAGCTTTCTGACTCTCTTGCCCGTCAGGGCCGACGTCGTGACAATCGGCACCCAACGCAGGTACTCGGCCCGCTCCCGAAGTTCCTTCTTGAACGCGGCCACGATATCCGGACCGCGGTCTGGGATGAGGTCCCACTTGTTGGCCACGAGAATCAAGCCGCAGCCTTCGTCCCACGCCTCCTGCCCGATCCGGAAGTCCTGGGAGGTGACTCCCGCGTGACTGTCTACGACCAGCAGACAGACCTGCGCCCGCCGTATGGCGGCCGCGGCCCGCAGCCGGCTGTAGAACTCGACCTCGTCCTCCACGCGCGACTGGCGGCGAAGGCCGGCCGTATCGATTAGACAGATTCGCTCTCCCTCGTATTCCAGGTAGGTGTCGATCGCATCGCGGGTCGTGCCCGCGACGTTGTCCACCAGAACGCGATCCTCTCCCAAGAGCCGATTCACGAAGCTGGACTTCCCTACGTTAGGCTTGCCTATCACTGCCAGTCGCATGGAGACGTCTTCTGCCTCGCCCACCTCCGTAGGCGGCAGCTTGTCCAGCACTGCGTCCAGGAGATCTCCGCTACCCTTCCCGCTCAGCGCGGAGACCGGATGTGGCTCGCCCAGCCCCAGAGCGTGGAAGTCATGCTGAGCCACAGCTGTGGCCGGCTCGTCCAGCTTGTTGACCGCGACGACGATCTCCCGGCCCGAGCGCCGCAGGAGATGGGCGATGTGCTCGTCCACCGGAGTGAGGCCGTCCCGTCCATCGACCACGAATAGAATTACATCGGCCGCATCGATTGCCGCCAGGACCTGCTCACGAATGCCGCGGTCTATCTGTTCCTCGGCGACGTCCATAACCCCGCCCGTGTCCGCGAGCAGGAAGCTGCGGCCATTCCAGTCGGCCTCCGCGAACTGGCGATCTCGGGTAACTCCGGGTCGAGGCGCAACGATCGCGATGCGTTGACCCACGATGCGATTGAACAGAGTCGACTTGCCCACGTTGGGCCGGCCGACGATGGCAACCGTCGATAGCGCTACGCCGGGATCAGTACGTCTGTCACGTGCTCTGAGGGGCATATTTTCACTGAGGGGAATGTCGATTTGAGTTCCGACAACGGCATGTCGTCCAGGAACACCTGCTTGTCGTTCAGCGCGGTTCGGCTGAAAATGGCCCGGTCGAAGTTCACGTACGGCCGCAGGGCATCGCGGTAGTCGCCTCCGGGAATCAGGCCCGCCGTAGTGACCATCGGGCCATACATGGAATTCGGTACAGGTTCTACTTGAATCGTCTCGGCTCCGCTGGCGGCCTCCAATTCAGAGGCCAGGTCTTTGAGCATCGGTCCCATGGACGTGCCGGTGAGCAGAACGATTCGTTGCCCGGAGAGTGAAGGTACCTGGCCGAGCTCGGACCGAAAACGGCCCGCCAGCTGGGACATCGCTCCTACCCCGTTTCCTACGATATCAGGATCGTCGAAATAGGACTGGTCCGGGACTGGCAGGCCGGCCTGGAGAAACAGTTCGTCCGCCGCGAAGCACCATCCCCTGCCCCTCTCGGCCTGAGCCCTCGAGCGAGCTTGATCGACCAGCTTGATCGCCGCCCTGCTCTCCGCCTGTGACAGGACCTGGATCCCCCTGTCGTCGTTGAAGGCAGTCAGCCCTACAGGCACAATGGAAAGTGACGGGATCGATTCCCCTCTGCCGTACAGATCGTCGATCGTGCGCTCCAGAATCAGTCCGTCGTTCAGCCCTGAGCACAGAACGACCTGGGCGTGAGCCTGAATCCCGGCCGCCGCGAGCCGGTCCAGATGCTCATTGATATGTGCCGAGCGCGGATTCTTGAGCATTTCGAGCCGCGTGGCTCCATCGGTGGCGTGAACGCTGACGTACAAGGGAGTCAGGCGCTGCTCCGAGATGCGCTCCCAGTCCTCCTCGGTCAGATTTGTAAGCGTTACGTAATGTCCGAACATGAACGACAGCCTGTAGTCATCGTCCTTGATGTAGAGCGGCGCGCGTAGCTTCGTGGCGCTTGGATTTCCTTTTACGAAACAGAAGGCGCAGGCGTTGGTGCAGCGCCGAACCTTGTCCGGCTCCGGTATGGCGCCGAGAGATTCTCCCGCATCTTTTTCGATCTCGAACAGGAGCAGGTCGCCGGATACCGAGCGAACCTCCAGGTCCAGACGCTCCTCGGCCTCGTGGAACTGCAAATCCAGTGCGTCTCGCAGCGGCTTGCCGTTGATGCTGAGCAGCCAGCAGCCGGCTTCGAGCGGTAGCTCAGAGGCGATCGAGTTCGGGAGGACCGAAGCCAGGCGTATCATTGCCCGGCCCGGCCGCGAGGCTGGCGGTTTCGCATTGGCATAAGGTGGGCGCAAAAAGCGGGCACGGCTACCCGAAGGTCCCGCGCCCGCTTCCTACGACCTGGATTAGACAGATCGCTGTGATTTCGCTCCGGCCTACTGGGCCATCGCGTACTTGAACCCGGCCACCTCGTTTTCCACCTCGAGTTGCACCTGGAAGGCGGAGGCTTCGTCGGCGTCCGGCAGTTCCAGCAACAGTGTTTCGGACGCGACAACTTCGCCGCTCTCGTCCAGGAGTTCGATCAGGACGCTTACCTGTGTGCCGGCTTCGGCTGACCGGTTCATCACCTGGCCCTCCACTACATAGACATTCTCGCCCTGCGCAACGAGCTGCGCCGACAGAAACTCGAAGCTGAGTCCGTCACGCCTCTGCAGAACCGCCAGCGCCGCCTCGGGGTCTCCGAGCTCGCGGTGTGCATTGGCGAGCAGATTGTAGTTGCGGGACTCGTAGGGATACATGTCAGTCAGAGACTTGGCGATCGGCGAAAGCCCTTCGAAATCGCTGACCTGATACAGCGTGTTGGCCAGATTCTCTGTCACTTCCTTGCTCAGCGGCCGCATTTCATGCGCCTTGCCGAAGGCCGTCGCTGCTTCAGTGAAGTTGTTGGCCCTGTAGAGTCCGATACCCACCTGCGTCCACTGACGGAAGGTCAGATCCTCACGGCCGAGGAGCTCACCGAAAATTGCCTGTGCTTCCTCGCTGCGCTGCTGGTTCAAAAGGGAGATCGCATAATTCAGGCGGCCGATAACGTCTTCCGGATGGTCTGCCAGGTAGCTGGAATACAGGGCCAGAGATTCTTCGGTGCGCCCTTCGGCCCGGAGCAGTTCGGCCAGGTTGATTGTGGCCACCCTGACCATGTCCGCGTCGTCGCTGCCCGCATCCAGCGCTCTCTGGTATAGATCCGCGGCGCGGGTGTTCTCACCCTGGTTCTGATAGATCGAGGCCGCGTTGTTCAGCGAGCGGGCGTCTTCATAAATCAGACTGGCTGTCTCGAAGGAAGCCAGAGCCTCATCCTGCGCGCCAGCTGAAAGCTTATTGATCCCGCTATTGTAGAGGCCGACCCAGGTTTGGAAACGTATCTCCTGCACCATTTCCTCGCAGGCGCCGTTCATACTGACCAGCTTCGTCAGCATGCTGTCCGCGCCCGCATAGTCCCTCAGGCCTAGATATGCCTCTCCAGCCAGTAAATAGGCACGAGACTCGTCAGGGCTTTCCGCGAAGGCCACTTCCAGTTTCTCCAGGGCGCGGGCGTAGCGCTCCTGCTTGGTCTGCGGGTCGTCCCGCCGCTTGGACCACGACAGCTCGATGTCGGCCGCCCGCGTGTGTCGGTTGCCGCCCTCTCCGCACTCCTGCGCCAGACCAATCGCCGGAAGCCCGAGGAAACTGAATACGGTCGCCGTGATCGTAACATGATTGAGGTACTTTCTCGTCATAACCCTGTACATCCTTGTATTAAAAGTCTTTGACGAGGCCTTTTGGAGGCCTGGTCAACCGACA
>JBDLJJ010000084.1:0-12351 GCA_039714435.1 Gemmatimonadota bacterium
CCGGGCTGACTGATACTTGGCCTCAACTCGCCCGTAGCCACCAACCGACCTTCGTTCCGCAGACAATAAATGGCCTCCCGTCCTACCCAGTCTGACAAGTAATCCTTCAGCCAGGAGCCCGAACCGCCGTTATGGAGTTGGGTGAAAGACAGCAGTTCGTCGAGAACGCCTGGGCAGGCTTTTTCGAAAGTTTCCCCTTCCGAAAGAGTGATTTCCTCACCCCGGTTGCCCTTTGGATTGTGGTAAAGAAGTGTGTGAACCTTTACCATCTTATTTCGGTCAAGGCAAAGACCGAAGAATTGTGGGTCATGACTCCCGACCTGGGCTGTTTCGATCTCTTTCTCTTCAAGGAAACTCGGCCAAATCTCAGCGACTTGACTTTGATACCGGGGTGTCACAAAGAAATTGATCAATTGATTCTGCTCGTTGACTGACGTAAAGCCACAGGGATCCGTTCCCCAAATCAACTCGCCATAGCCCGCCTCTTGAGCAAGAACTTCCCACATGCCGTCCTGAGGCATGGATAGTTGCCGCCAATACTCAGCACGGTACTTCGACTCGTAGTCTTTTCTTTCGAGTGGTTTGATTTCGATCATGGCTTATCCTTTTGCCAGGAAGTTCCTCTCGTTCCGCTGTCGTCAGGCCAAACCGGGTCAACTCCAGAGATTGGCTAATGAGCACTTCCACGTAACGGTTCCTCACGTTGCGCCCTTACTACTTGGCCTGGGAAACTCGTGTATTGGATTCGTGACGTAGTGCCCCTACCATCCTGCTCGAACGAGGCGAAAGAGGGCCCGAAGACAGCCCGGACGAAGGGATCTTCCCACACGATCTGGAAGGTGTCATGGGCCCAGTGGTTCAGCTGTCCCTCGAGCCGCCCAATAGTGAGGCGCAGCTGATTCTCCACCAGCCTGACCTCCGTGGCTCCGTAGACCTGGTCTACGTAGTACCCCTCGTAAGCTGGCAAGGGCAAACCAGGATCCCCTTCGCTTCGATCCCCACCGATTGCTAGTCCCGCAGCTTGTCTCGTCCGATGGACAGTATGCCAGAAATCTTGGAAGTGGCTGTTCCAGGTTAATGACCCCTCTCCTTCCAGCAGGCGGTCCAGCGTCCAATGCGAGATGGCAAGTGGGAGAAGGTTCTGTCCGTGATTGGTCAATACGGCAATCCCGATACCTTCATCCGGAACTAGCGTAACGCTAGCGACCATGCCTCCGATCCCGCCCAGATGATCAACGACTACCCGCCCATCGAAATCGCTCACGAACCATCCCGTACCGTAAGCCAGATGCTTGGCATTCGGATACTGAGGCCGCCAACCCTTGAGCCCAAGGGGCAAAACTGGATCGCGGAGATCTGAAACAGCACCGGATTCAGCCTCCAGGTGATACCGCATCCAACTGACAAGATCTCGCGCGCTAGAGAGCACCGCCCCAGCAGCGTCCACGCCGATGGGCGGAGTCTCAATTGCACGCAGTGCACCGTTAACGAAAACATGCGGAGAGGCTGCTCCGCTATCTTTCGGACCACGGGCGAGCCCAGCCCGACTGGAGGTCATCCCAAGCGGCAGAAAGAGGCGCTCAGTAAGGAAATCACGCCAGGAAGACCCGCTGGCCGCCGCCACAAGCTCGCCTGCCACTCCGTACATGAGGTTGGAGTACACGAACCCATCGCGGAAAGGGCCCGTCGGTTCGACGAAGCGCAGTCGATCCAGCGTAGCGTATGGATTGGGCTCGCTCAGCCAGACGAGGTCATACCCGCCGATTCCGCTCCGATGAGTCAGCAGGTCGAGTATGGTCATCTCTCGTTCCAGCCATGGATCGGCAAGCCGGAACTGCGGCAGGTGGTCACGCACCGGATCCCGCCATCGGAGGACGCCGTCGTCGACGAGCATGGCCAGGGCCGTTGCTGTAAACGTCTTCGAGACAGATCCAAGTTCGAAGATCGTTTCCGGTGTTACCGGAACCCCGGAGGCCAGACGAACTTCGCCAAACCCTTCGAGAAAAAGCAGGTCTTCACGATGGATTACTACGACGGCCATCCCCGGCACCTCCCAGCCAGCCCTCCACACGTCAGCGACGGATCTGAGCTCCTGTGCGAAGCTCTCCACGTCGAGGTCGGCTTCTTGGGCCCGTGCCCCGGTGGGAGCAACCAGACCGCCCAGAATACACCCAACCGCTCCCGCAACTCGTGCAGCACCGTTACTAATTCGCACGATCCTACGCCTAGTAGTCAACTCGGCACCTCCGGGAAGAGTAGCTGATAGAAGAGGTACTCTTCCGCTTCTTCCTCACCCGCTTCCAGCGAATGCAGGTCGCGTAATAGGAGCTCCAACTTCTTTCTTATCTTGGCCATCTGCTTTGCCGACGCTCGCACGCGAATGATGTTGATTGCTGGTGGCTCGGCGGGATCACCTCGACCGATGCGACCGGCCGCGAGGCTTCGGGAAAGGGACGCGATCGCCCCTTCGGCGCCCGCAGCCGCCACCTGCAAGATCCCGTCGCGGACGTCCGTGCCCCCTGGCGTAGACGCAACCGCCAGGGCACCCGGGGAGAGGGAGAACGAGCGGGCTACTGACCTGTAGTATTTCTCGACTGCGCCCCGACGGGGAACCTGCTTGGTAACCTCGACGATGCCTGCGTCCGCAAGTACGCCAAGGTGGAAGTACAGGTTCGACGGAGGATTCACGATACGCTCGGCGAGCATCCGTCCGCTGAGTTCCTCGTCCGTACTTAGCAGATCGAGGATTTGCTGGCGGATAGGATTCGCGACCGCCGAAAGTTGCTCCCGGGTCAAGTATCGGATAGTATCCATGATTGTCACATTAAATTGTAACGGTTGAACCGTCAACTGTTGGGACTCGAGGTGAAGGGATTGATGATGACTGACGAGGCATGGCAAACTGCGGCTTCAAGGTGTCCAAACATAATGCGAACCACGGTACTATCGGTTTGTCTGGTCGCGTTGGGTGGCTGCGCAGGGACCGCGCTCGGGCCCGGGGTTACAACCGATGAAGGTTTCTTCTTCTCCGGATCGATCCGTCTCAGCTATGCCATAGATATCCCCAAGGCTGGCTCCGGTCCTTTTCCGTTAGTCGTTTTTGGCCACGACTCAAGCCCGGAGGATAAGAACAGGCGGAAGGATTGGGCCCGGAAGCTTGTTGACAACGGAATCGCGGTGTTTCGGTTCGACAAGAGGGGTGTCGGAGATTCCGACGGTGTGTACCGGCGGGGGTTCGCCGACTTCGAGTTGCTTTCAGGCGACCTGATCGCGGCCGTCGATTTCGTACTTCAGGATTCTCGGATTGACCCGACCCAGATCGGACTGATGGGGTCGAGCCAGGCTGGCTGGCTTATTCCGATGGTCGCTTCGCGATCCCCGCACGTCGCCTTCACGATTGGTCTGTCAGCACCCGCCGTTACAGTGGCCGAGCACAACTTCTGGGCTGACAAGGCCGAAAACGACGACCTTACGATCTCACAGCTTTCCGCACTACTCGCCGACTTCCAGCGGCCGCCAGGCGACTTTGACCCCCGACCGTTTATCGAAGACATGACTACACCAGGTCTCTGGATTCTTGGAGACAAGGACCGGATCATCCCGGCGAGGGAGAGTGCTGCGATCATCCGCGAGGTTGCTGAAGGGTCTGGGAAATCCTTCACTGTGGTTGTGTACCCGGACGTCGGCCATGGATTGCGGACGGTCGACGGAAACGACCGCATCGATTTCTGGGCCGACATCCTACCCTGGCTGGAACCCGTGATCCGATAGCCGGAACGCTACCCACTGGAGGTTGATATGAAGGGCGAGCGACGGAGCTGTCCGGTAAGAGCTGGTTCGATACGGCACTGGGTGGCGATTTGTCTGGCGGCTAGCGTCGTAGCCTGCGGAGGCGACGGCGCTACAGGCCCGCCTCCACCGGAGCCAGTACCTACATCGATTGCCATCTCCGGCGGAACCGATACGCTCCGCTCCTTTGGGGAGCAGACCACACTGATGGCGCAGGTGCTCGACGCGAGCGGAACGCCGATTTCCGGATTGATCGTCACCTGGTCTTCAAGTAGTCCATCGGTCGTATCCGTGGGTTCCGGCGGAGTCGTGTTGGCGGTCACCAATGGGTCATCGGACGTGATGGCAACGTCGGGTACCGTGAACGCGTCAGTTACGATCGTGTCCAAGCAGGCTATTGGCAGCATCTCAATATCGGGCGCTGATACTGTCTTCAATCCGGGGGTTCGAACCCGTTTTTCGGCCTCCGCGGTCGATCCTGGAGGAAGCCTCTTCGTCCGCGCTCCCCTCGTCTGGAGTTCGTCGGATCCCTCCGTGGCCACTGTGGATGCCAATGGGCTTGTCCTGCCGCTGGCGGCGGGGACGACCGGGATATCCGCCTCCGTAGACGGGTCGGAGACGACGAGCGACCTGACGGTAGTCCCGCTGATCGACCTAGAGATCGCGGCGTCCCTGGCCGAGTCCTTTCAGTGGACGCTGGAGGACATTGCACTTCCCGCGAGTGTGATGGGCGCATCGGCCTCCATCAGGTTCCCCAACGGCGATGTGTGGATTGGCGTGTTCGGCGACTCCGACGAGACGAGGCGCTTTCGCCCCGAGATGATGACTCCTATCGGAAGCACGCAGAAGACATTCATCTCGGCGACTATTCTCAAGCTGATCGAGCAGGGTAGCCTGGCGCTCGAGGATACGATCGGAGCCTGGATCGCGCCGCATCCGAACATCGACGGCTCGATTACGATCCGCCAACTCCTTCAGAACACGAGCGGGCTCTTCAGCTACAATTCGAATCCCCAGTGGCTGACCGACGTCACGGCCGACCTGAATCGCGTCTGGACGCCAACGGAACTGCTCCAGTACGTCGATGGTCCTACGGCAGCCCCGGGAACTGTCTACAAATCGACCAGTACCGGCTACCTGCTCGCGGGCATCGTGGCCGAAGCGATCACCGGTACCAGCGTGGCGTCCGCCACGCGCTCGCTGGTGTTTGGCCCCCTGTCGCTCGGTGAAGTTTTCATGGGGAGCTTCGAGCCGATCGGTGGGACGCTGGCGACGACATGGAATGGTCCCGCTGGAGGGCCCCTGGACAACTTCACGACGACCTATGCGGGCAACTCGTTCGACACCGCGAGCTACACGGTTGGGAGCTGGGTGATCAACGCCCGCGATCTCGCCCGCTGGGGAGAGGCGCTGTTCACGGATTTCTTCACGCCGGCGATCCGAGCGGAGATGCTCACCACGGTCCCCGATGACGGCCGCATTCCCGGTCAGGTCGCCGCCGGCGTCGGCGTGCGCAAGTACGACTATCTCGGCCGCACGCAGTGGGGCCATAGCGGGGCGGGCCTCGCAGGCAGTTCCTTCATGGTGTGGGACGAGGCGTCCGGAATCACCCTCAGCGTCGTATACAACCAGAACGCCAGCTCACACGGCGGATCGCACTTTACGCTGATTCCGGAGTTGCTTCGCCTGGCGCTGGGTCAGTAGCTGCCCGTCCGGCCTTTTCGTTAGCTCCTGCAGAGCCTTTGCCTGCTCAATCTTCAGTTTACTCGGTCATAGCGTCTGCAACTTCGCAAATAGTAATCTGCATACTGCTGTTCGTCGAATACCCCGAGGGTCGCACGCCCGAGATCCAGCACAAGTGCTCGCCCCTGGTCCTACGGCCACTCGATGATTGTGCACCCAAACCTTGCATAGTACGAATCGTACTATTATCGTGACCGCAATGGTCGAGCAACGTTCAACACTCGAGTACGCTTTGCTTGGACTCATTCGAGGCGCCCCGCAGTCTGGTTACGATCTCCGCAAGGTGTTCGAAGAGACAGCCATGGCTGGGTACAGCGGCAGCCCCGGGGCGATTTATCCGGCGCTGCGCCGGCTGGAGCATAGCGGCCTCATCGAAGGGGACGTCCCGGATGACACCCGGCGTCGTCGAAAGGAGTTCCGGCTAACCGAGCGAGGCAGAGCAGTCTTGCTGGACTGGTTGGCGCTTCCGGTTACGCATGACGATGTCGCTCTGCGGTTTCCGGAGCTCATGCTGCGGTTCGTCTTCCTGAGCTTCGACGAATCCGACTCCCTCACTCTCAGGTTTCTCGAAAGACTAGAGTCACACCTCGGAGAGTACATCGCCGACCTGAAGGTCCAACGCGAGCAGCTGCCACTGACAATGCATGGCCGACTCGCCCTCGAGGGCGGTATCGCTTCGTCGGAGGCGCGACACCGCTGGGCTCTCGAAGCGCAAGAAAGCTTTCGTCGCAAAGGAGATAGACGATGAGTCAGGCAACCGCGGCACAACAGATCTCAGGCGCCCGAATCAACCCGCGCTCATTCAGCGGTCTCGCTATCCCCGCCGCCCTGACGGTCGCTCTGGCGCTGGGCCTGCTGGGGGCAGGAGTCATGGGGGACGCCGTCGCCGCGGCATTGTGGCCCCACCTTACCTCGGTGTTGGGCTCGACCTCTACGGGTGGCAGCGCAGTACTCATCGCTCTGCTACACGCGGCCGTACTTGTAGCCGTTGTCATTCACGCTCGCATGCGCGGCTGGCGCCTTGCGGCCTGTCTGTCCGGTGCCTACTGGCTGATTACCTGGCTGCTTGTGGTCATCGAGGCTGTGCTATTCCTCGGTCCGCTTCTTCCCTCCGGATTCGTAGCCTGGACTGCCGTCAGCCAGGGTCTGGTCGCCATGACCGTCGGCCCACTGGCCGTCGTGCTTCTCTCCGTACACTGGCCACCTGCCAACGAATCGCCTGAACATCCGCCCCTGCTTGACAAGAGCGTAACTCCAGCCGCCTGGGCCCTACGCCTTGGCGGAGTGTCTCTGGTCTACATCGCGGCCTACATCACGGCAGGCATCTTCATCGCATTCCAGAACCCGACTCTCCAGGAGTTCTACGAGGTCATCGGAATGCCCTCGACGTCGATCATGTTGAGCGTACAGGTTGGGCGCGCCCTGCTGTGGGCCGGAGCGGCCGCACTCCTGCTCTTAGCTCTCGACCTGACGCGCGGGGCGGCTGCCCTTACGGTGGGGGTTGTGTTCAGCGCCATCATGGCGTCACTCGCTCTGACGCCGAATCCGTTCATGCCCGCCGAGATACGGCCCACGCATTTCGTCGAGATTGCGGCATCGAACTTCGTATTCGGCTTCGCGGCCACATGGATTCTCACGCGGCCGTCGCGTCAGTCGAAGGAGAGGGCCGTCGCGCCTGTTACCCAGTGAGGCGAGACTCGTGCTGGTCCAAGCACGCCGCGCCTCTCTCATGCCTTCCTGTACAGAACACGCTTGTCTGACGCTAAGCAGACCCCCAAAGTACTGTATGATTTACGGGAAGAGCCTCAAATGAAATCCATGATAATCGCCGTGATCCTTGGAGCTGGGGCGGTCGTTCATGTGACTACGAGCTTCGAACGAGTCCTTGGAGGGTCAGACCTTGACCGGGGAGTCTACGTCAGCCCGACGAGCGATGGAGGCTACGTCGCTGTCGGCGTGACCAGGAGTTTCGGTCAGGGGAACGATGACGTCTACCTGGTCAGGACTGACGCCGCCGGGGAACTGCTGTGGAGCCGCACCTACGGTGGTCCTCAGACGGACAACGGATGGGCGGTCCGCGAGCACGCGGAGCAACTAGTCATCGCTGGCTTCACCGACAGTTATGGGGCGGGCGGCTTCGATTGCTACCTCGTTGGAACTGACCTCGAGGGCGAAGTGCAGTGGTCTGGAACGTACGGCGGAAAAGACAAGGATCGGTGCTGGGGATTTCTGCCTGCGGGCGATGGAGGCTATGTGCTCGTCGGCGAGACCACCAGTTTCGGCAGGGGGGCCGAGGACTGTTACCTGATCAAGACGAACGCATCGGGTGGGGAAGAGTGGTCGCGGACGTTCGGGGGGCAGGCGGGCGATCGGTGCTTCGCGGTCGCTCAGGCGGACGACGGCGGTTTCTTGCTTGCAGGACAGACCTACAGTGAGGGCGCCGGTGATCGGGATGTCTACCTTGTGAAGACCGATGCATCAGGAGAACAGCTATGGTCCAAGACATTCGGCGGGGCTGCCTCTGACGTAGGCCACTCGGTGGCCTCAACTGCTGACGGCGCCTTCATCGTGACAGGCTACACTACGAGTCTCGCCATCGAGGAAGACGATCCCTACCTCATCAAGATAGACGCCGCTGGCCAGCTCCACTGGACGCGCGTGATCCCTATGGACGGGGTCAACCATACGCTGACTGGAGAGCAGACCGTAGACGGCGGGTTCATCCTGGGCGGATTCAGTGAGTTCAGGTCGACAGGGGCGCGTGGAGCCCAGCTGGTCAAGACGGATGGAGAGGGCAACCTTGAATGGTTCAGAGACCTTCTTCTCACGACGACGGGGGCCACTGTGGGCTACACCGTGCGCGCAACCTCCGATGGAGGAGCCATTCTCACAGGCCACACAACGGAAGGCAGCGCGGGAGATCTCGACCTGCTTCTTGTCAAAGTGGATCAGCGGGGTCAGTGAGTGTAGTGCGTCGGTGGTACCGCTTCTGAGGGTCCACGCCTAGCCGACTTCTGGCAGATCCACATCACAGCCCAGAATCGTGTTCCACAGGTCGTTCATGAGCTCTATCTGGGGTACTTGCCTTACGTTTCCTGCGAAAACGATGAAGTAGTTATCATCCAGCAGGCGGGCGATCCCCGATGCGAATCCGGGCGTACCTCCGAGACCCAAGGCCAGAGTACCCAAACCTTGCCGACCGCAGTATCCGTATGCGCCCAGGCTCCAGCCATACCCGTTACGGTTCTGTTCGCGCGTGAAGATCAGCGACCTGGACTCTTCAGCAATGAGTTCGTTGCTGTTCAGTGCTCGATGCCACCGGAAGAGGTCGTCCACCGTCGAGTACATGCCTCCGGCACCGATCGCGTAAGACTGATCCTGAAGCTGGGCATTTACGAGTGATCCGTCGTCACGCCGCTCATACCCCGACGCTCGCATGGCGATCACGGGTTCAGAGTACGCCAGGCCCGTGCCCGACAGCCCCAGTGGAGACAGAATGCGATTGTGCAAACATTCCTCGAAGACAGCGCCAGTCACACGTTCGATGATCGCTGCAAGCAAATGGTAACAGCTATTGCAGTAACGAAACTCGCCTCCGGGCTCTTCGAGCAATTCTTCGCGCTGAATCAGAGCTACCAGGTCGGCCAGTTCATACCTGCGGGCGAACTCCCACGTCTCCCAGTTGTCCTGGGGCCACGGAATCGCTGCTGTGTGATGAAGCAGGTGCTCCACCGTGACCTGTCGCCAGGCAGAATCGGGAAATTCGGTGAGATACTTCGTCACCGGATCCGACAGCGATAGGAGACCTTCTTCTACCAGCTGGAGTAACATGACCCCGGTGAAGGCTTTACCGAGTGACGCAACTGTGAAGCGTGTTTCGGGCGAGTTCGCGATACCCCATTCTTCATTCGCCAGGCCCACAGCACCTCTGTATATGATCTCGTCGTCCATCGCCACGAGCACCGCACCCTGAAAGAGACCGGCCTCATGGTAGGCCTGGACGATCTCCTGCAATCTTGGCCCGTACTGACCGGCGACCTGGGCATTTGCGACAGTCGCCGGCAACATCAGCGCGAGGGTGGTCCAGCCAAACAGAGATCCCAGGCGGGCGGACTTCATGAACCACGCGCGAGACAGGATCGGGTTCGACTGTTCCGGCGAAGGTCTAAATCTGCTCATGCTCGATCCCTTTTTGCCAATTGTCACCACCCCGTACTAGTTGTCGCTTCCAGTCCTCGCCAACAGTATCTATGCGCCTTAGGCGTATATAGCAAACAGGAGCAGATTGGTCCAAGTGATTTCAGTGGAACTCAATTCGACTGATTGCCCTGTACAGTGTTCTATGTACGCTCAGAGCATAAGGGCCAGCTTATGTTCTGACCTCGCCACCAGCAATAAACAGCGCCAGATTACCTGACGACGCCGTCTCGCTATACACTCAACGCGTATATGTCCACACTCATGTACCTCTCGCCAGCCTGAACACCCCGGGCCACACTTGTGCTGAGTCGCGAGTAGGATCCAGCCTAAGCTGAATCGCCGAGCGAAGTGTCCTATGAGCATAAGCCGGGTTAAGCGCGCCGCCTGTCGGTTCAGTCATCTGATGGGGAACCATTCAGCTCTCGCCGGCGTATTTATTCGCCTTGGGCGTATATCGCAAATAGGAACGGACTCTCCAAGAGGGCGACGATGTCTTTACGGCTAACCGGACCGTGTGTAGTGATGGGCTTGCTCTTAACTACTTCGGCCACCGTCAGTGGCCAGGAAGTCCAGGTCGTCGAAATCCCTACTCGGGACGGACACAGCCTCGGCGGACGCGTTTATGGCGCGGCAGTTGGCAGCAGGAGCTACGGAGCGCTTCTTCTCAACATGTGCAGCCGCGAGCACTTCCAAGATGAGTGGCAGGGTCTGGCGAGTGAACTCCGCGGCCGTGGTTTAGTCGTCTTGACGTACGACTACCGCGGAACCGGTACGAGCGCCTCCAAATTGTGGAACTTACAGAACGAAGCACAGGTTCGGCAGCTTACGGAGTTGCTCAGTCCCGACGCGGAGGATGCGTTTCAGTATCTGCGGACGGAGGTCGAGCGAGTTGTCGCCATCGTGGGCGGTAGTTGCGGCGGCTCCCTTGCTTTGGACCTGGCTGCCACCAATCCGGAGGTTCGGCGGGTCGCCGTGCTCTCGGGCGGCGCGAACGACAAAGTGTCGGATTACCTCCGCAGCTCAGGGTCAGCCGCAGTCCTGGGGATCGCGAGTCGTGATGATGCAGCGGCACTTGATGCGACTCGTGACGCGGTGTCCCGAGCCTCCCATGCTGAAAGTTCGATGATCACCCTTGACAATGCTGGCCATGGCACGCGCATGCTCGGAGCGGTTGAAGGACTGTCCGCGCGGATAGCAGACTGGATCGTCAGCGAGTTTGCCGGAGCAGCACAAGAGACGAAGGCGAAGTAGTTCGTTTCGATGCGGCGGCCGGACGAGGTTCAGCTCGCACGAGGAACTCCGAAGCCATCAGTCCCGACAACTGGAACATAGATCAGTTCCTGCTCGACCGACCCGGGAACCAGGAGATCCAGCTCGCGCTGTTCTTCGACTACGGGAGCAATCCGGGACGCTACCCGGAGTGGCAGGCATACTTCCGCGAGTACCAGCCGCCGACTCTGATCGTGTGGGAAAAGAACGATTACATATTCCCCGAGGAAGGCGCTCATCCATATCTGCGTGACCTGGACACGGTGGAATTCTACTTGTTGGACACGGGTCACTTCGCCTGGAGGAAGACGGCGCCGCCATCGCGTCTCTGATGCGCACGATTTTGAGAGAACAGGCCGATGGATCGGCCTCTAGCCTGGCCGAAAACTCGAGCGACTAATCTGTCGAAGGGAGTGTTCCGGCGGAGCGCACTGATCGCATGGTTTGAACCACCGGGCAGCGCTCGGACCATGCGAGCCCACACACGGAACACTCCCGCTCGTTCGGTACTTAACTCCGCGAGGTACGCCTCCGAAGTACGCCTCGGCCGGACAGATTTACCTGCTAAACGCAGGTGTCGCCGTCTATTCTCCTCTGGGCAAAGGTATGGGAGAGGCTCAAGTGGACTCTCGTCCAGCTTTCCACGGATTCCCGAGAACCACATCTTTGGTCTGGCTCGTCCGATACAGGAAGCCAGCCAGTCCAATACACCTCTCGGCTCGGGGAGCACATACCGTGACAGACTTTCAGACGCTCATCGATCGCAATCTCAAGTTCGCCAGCGGCTTCGACCAGGGAGACCTGACCATCCCGCCCCGCCTGTCGACTCTTGTCGTGACCTGTATCGACCCTCGAGTAGATCCAGCGTATTTCCTCGGTCTCCAGCTGGGCGATGCGTTCGTAATACGAAACGTCGGCGGGCGGGTCACGGACGGAGTCATCGAACAGATAGCTATTATGCGGGGATTGGTAGCCGCAATGGGCAGCGGCTCATTTGAGGTGGCCATCATCCATCACACGGAGTGCGGGGTCAGGCGCTTCGCCGACCCTCAGTTTCGCCAGGAGTTGGGCCAGGCTTCCGGGACCGGCGAGGCAGCGCTCGAGGCGTTAGCCGCCACCGACCCGCAGTCCAGCGTCGCACAGGACGTCTCCCGGCTCCGGGCCGCCTCGATGTTACCGGGTGAGCTTGTTGTCGCTGGCTACGTCTACAACGTTACGAACGGGCAGATACAGGAAGTTCACGCGCCGACCCGCCTTCGAGACTGAGTGGAACCATGACCCCGAACCTCACGTCGTCGGCTCTTCCTCCACAACGTGGACGCGACGCTGCGGAAGGTGGAACTCGAATAG
>JBDLJJ010000085.1:0-12279 GCA_039714435.1 Gemmatimonadota bacterium
CTGCTCACCGAGCGAGTCGTCCAGTTCTTCCCCCAGAAGCCGGCGCAGCGCCGCCTGCTCCGCTTCGCCGCCAAACAGAGTGGCCCCGCTCTTCATCAGGTCGGCCACCACAGCGTCGATGGGCCGCTCCGTCCTTCTAAGCTGCCGCTCACCGGCGTCGCCGATGAAAGGCCATAAACGGGCCTGCACATCGTCCGGGAGAACCTGCTCCAGATACTCCAGCGCAAAACTGCGCAGCTCCGGATGGTCGAACCGGATTCCGTGATAGGCGGAACGGACCGCGACCGGATCCAGCACCAGGCTGAGCAGCCGGAAGGCGTGTTCCAGGCTCAGTTCGCCTCTCCGGCCCAGTCTTTCCTGCACGAATTCGTCGCCAAACTCACCGCTATCGTCTAGAAGGCGCTGCAATTCCCAGACAGGCCGCTCGCGGCCGACCTCTGTCCGGATGGCGGTCCACACGTAGTCCCGCCAATCTTCCGGCCACTTCTCGCCCCTTACCGCTTGCTCCCCCTGCCGGCGAACCAGGGCCACCGCGGCCCAGTAGCGAATCTCGAACCGCCCGGCGCGGAGTGTTCTGAGCAGCGCCTCGTCGGCCGCCCGGCCCGGCATGCGCGCCAGGACTCGCGGAATCCGCCGCCGGACCACAAAATCGGCCGCTTCGTCGCCGACGAGGTCGGCCAGGGCGGGCACGGCTTCCTCCCCCAGCGAAAGAATGGCAGAAGCCACCAGCTCAAACATCCGGTCCCGAGCCAGCCAGCGGGCTAGCGCGGGCGCTTGGGCCGGCGTCCAGTCATCCCGTTCCACCAGGGCCTTGGCGATCTCGCCGGGGTTGCCAGAGGCCAGGATGTCGTCCGGCGTCAGGTCGACGACGGCGGCCTCGCTTGCCTCTGATGTCGGGGGAGAGTAGCTGTCGGCGGAAAGACGGTCCGATGCGAGCATGCGCGTAATGTCGAGCTGCGTGAATGTCGCGCTGAGTAGATCGCGGCCGGGAATCTGATGAGAGTGCTCGAGATGTGCGCCACTGGACTTGAGCCGAGCCTGAATCGTGGAGAAGTATTCGAAGTGACTCCTTCGGGCCAGGTACAGCAGCAGCCCGGCAGCCAGGAGAATACCCACCGCGAGCAGACGTGAGGACTGCCCCCCGGCCGTGATCAAGAGGAAGATCACCAGGGCGCCGGCACCCTCGCCCGCACCGTCCACGACCGAATCGATGAACGTCTTGCTACGCCGGCGAAGCTGAGCGGGAATCGGTACGTACAGGAACTCGGTGACACTACGGTACAGTGACTTACGCAGCGCGTAGTCGCCGCCGCGGACGCTCGTAGCCAGAAGCAGGCCGGGCGCCATGAGGAGACCTAGCGCCCCCAGGAACAGAAAAGCCGGCAAAACAGAGAGGCTACGTCCCACACCGAGCGATTCGAGCGCTCGCCCGGTAACGAGGAGTTGGAGCACCAGGGCGACCCCGCCTGCCCATCCGTAGAAGGAGCCGAAGAATCCGGCCAGCTGCTCGGCCGACAGCATGCTGGACTGGGCGAATTCCTTGAACTGGTAATCCAGAAGCGTAGTGGCGAACGTAGCCGCAAAGACGACCAGGGCGATCAGCTGGAGATGCGGTGTGGCCCTGATCGTAGCCATAGCCGTGCCCAGCCCTGACATTTGCTCTGATTTTTCCGGCGAGACGTGCAGTGACCGTGGCAGCAGCGTCTGGAGGACGGCGAGCAGGGCCAGAACGAAAAGGAGAACCCCGACCAACGGAATACTCCCTCCCAGCCAGGTGGTAAGCCGGCCGGTGGACAGGCCGCTCGTCATCGCTCCCAGCGTGCCTCCCGCACTGATAAGGCCGAACAGCCGCTTGGCGTCCCGAACGGCGAATAGCTCCGATACGATCACCCAGAAGCCAGATGCCAACAGGACGGCCCCGCTGTTGGTGATCAGATAAAACGCGACCGTAGCCGCCTCGCTCCCAGGCAGGAGGAGCCACAAGGCTGTAAGAGCGACACCCAGCAAGAGAACCAGGCTCTGATACGCCGCACGGGGACTGGCGCGCGAAAGCAGCCGAATGAAGATGCCCACGGCCGGTAAGGTGAGCAGGACGCTGGCGCCGGTAACATATGGAAGCGTCTCGACCGGGAACCGGCTCAGATACAGCGCCTCCCGGACGGATCTGGCCAGGATAAGAAACGACAGCACGAGAAACGCGCCGCCAAAAGCGACCGCTACGGTACGAACCTCGTTGGGACGGATGTCCAGCCAGGCCGCCGCGCGCCGCAGCACGCTCACGGCCCGAATGCTCCTATGGCCGTCCGGCTAGTTGGCCGCGCCAGCGCCGGACAGTCCCGGCAGGGGAAGCTCCACTGGAGTCTCGCGAATGCTGGACACCGCATCGTAGCCGTACCCGGTAGCCACCATCTCGTCTCCCGCGTCCGTACGAGCCTTGACCATTCCGAACGGGATGTCCCGGCTGATCCACGCCTCCCCGGCACCCTGCTTGGTTCGGATGTGCAGGGATGAGAACCGCCCGGCAGGAACGGAAACGGTCTCCGTGCCCAGGACCTCTGACTCAGCGCAGTGCTTCCCGAAGTCGGCCAGCTCGTTCTGATCCATCTGACTACGGACCATACCGAGCATTTGAGAAGGGATCTTCATAGCCGGCTGGTTCCCCGCCTTCAGCACCATCGACTGTATATCGGCCGGATCGAAGGGGAATCCAGGTACCAGCATCTGGATGATTATCGCCTCTTCCGCCACGGCTCGGAACTCATACCAGAACCCGGCCGCCGACCCGCCCGTCGTTTGGCCGACCAAAGCGAACCTCATTTCGCTGATCTGTTGGCCTGTCGGGCCGGCCCCGTCGATCTCGTACGTTACATAGCTTCCGGAGTCCAGTTGTCCGACCGCGGAACAGACCTCTGAGAGTGTCTGGGCGTTCAGCGTGCCGGGGAGGCAGAGAAGCAGCCCGGCGGTCCACATTCGATTCATCATATTTCGAATTCTCGTCACGGAGTAGTAATAGCGCGCGTCTCAACCTGAATGGCACGGCGTACACATGTGCGAGACCTGAGTGCCTCTACGGAGACGCTTGAGAAGATGTAGTGGGCTGCCGGGAAGGGCGCTAGGCGAGACCTGGTGTCAGCTCCTGGGTGCAAATACGGCGTCCAGATCAAAGCCTATCGAGTCGGGGCGTACTGTCTCCTGGATGTGTCGCACGTAGTTTCCTTCCGAATCCCGCCTTGACGTTTCTATCGGCGCGTCCGCGGATAGCTCCTGATCCTCGATCAGTCGGATCGTAGGATGCAGGGGCTCCTTCTCCGAAGCCGCCACTACCACCCCGATCTCGCCCAGGCTCGTTTTCACGATCGTGCCCGGGGGGAAAAATGTGATGGCGCTGACGAAGGTTCGGACCAGGGCGGGGTTCAGCTTCTGGCCCGCCAGACGCGCCAGAATAAGACAGGCCTCCTGTGGCGTGGCTGGATCCCGGTACGACCGTGCGCCTGTCAGCGACTCGTAAACATCGGCCACAGCGACCAGTTGACTGATGGGGTGCGGCCGGTGGCCCGAACCAACCTCCGGATATCCCCCTCCCTCGCATTCCATATGGTGCTCGAGCGCGACCGTGGGGGTGAGTGGATGGAGGCCATTCATGCTCAGAAGCATCTCAGCGCCGATGCGGGGATGCCGCTTGACTACTTGCCACTCGCGCGCGTCCAGCGCACCCGGTTTGTTAAGGATTTCCTTGGGGATACGCATCTTGCCGATGTCGTGCAGCAGGGCCGCTTCCGCCAGCTCTGCGGCAACTGAATCCGACAGCCCGATTCTCTCACCAATCAGAAGGCTCAGCACGGTCACGTTTACGGAATGGCAGTAAGTATGATTCTCGAACTCTTTGAGAAGGAGAATCTGGCTCAGGGCTGTGGTGCTTCCGGCCACGCTCTCCGTAATCACCTGGACCAGAGTACCAAGTTCATCCACATCGATCTGGCCTCCGGCCGCCACGTTATCAAAAGTCTCATCCGCTCGTTCAAGCGCCTCCGCGTACGACGAATCCCAGACCTGTTCTGGCCGGTCGGGCCACTCGCGGGGCTGGGCGCCGCCATCCACGGCGACAAGGCGGGCCACGCGCGCCCGGCCCGGGGAGCTGAGAGGATCTTCACCCATACCCGTAAGGCTCTCGGCGAGTCTGAGTAGCTCCGCCGCTGCGACACCGCTCTCGAAGGACAGGCTCTCGATTCCGAGATCCATGAGAATCTGAATCTCACGCTGCAGGAGATCGCTCTCGCGCCGGTAGCTACGGCCATCGACATGCGCTTCGCCGTCAATAATGTCTATGGACAGCGTTCCGAAGGTTTCGAGGGTTGGCGCAAGCACTCGGCGCAGATCCTCAGCGGCCTTGCCAATGGACGGGTGCCCGTCCGGGTACAGGCCGACACTTTTGACCAGGCCGGCGAATGAGCGAACTACGGCACCCGGCTCCGGCGCAGGCTCGCGCTGCTTCCTGGCGGTAACGCTCATCGCGAACCTCCCAGGCGAGCCACGGTGGCGCCCAGCTTCCGCCGACTCGGGGCCCAGAAGTGGAGCCGGTAGCGGCTTAGTTTCGCGACGCGTTCGCTGATCGTGAATCCAGGCCGTCCGCTGAGCCGGGTTAGCATCCGAACGGCCAGATCGGGAGATGTCAGCGCGTTCTCACTGACTTCGAGCCATTCCTGCACTACCGTGGTGACCAACTCACTGGGAAACTTCCACAGCGTCTGCTCAGCTAGATCGGCGTGTTCGAGGACGCCTCGATCGAGCAACCGCACGACGGCGCGAAGAGCTCTTTCGGTTCCAGTCCGAGCCAGGGCCTGTAGCGACTCCTTGACCAACTGATCATTGTCGCTACCCAGGTAGCCAACCAGGAAGTCCTCGTGGCCAGGTCCCGCGTGCCCGATGATGCAGATCAGATTGCGTGTGACGTACCACTCTTGATCCTCGCCAATCTGGTCCACCAGACTCGGCGCCAGTGCATCGGCGCGGGCGCAAAGCAACTCTACGAGCTCGCGCCGGGCGCCACGATCCGTCTGCCCCCGTAACTGGGCCACGACGGCCTCCGCCGCATAGGGACCTAAAGCCTCGAGGACCCTCAGGGCGGCCGCGCCCGCCGCACTGTCGTGCGAGGCCGCGACCACACGGTTCAGCAGAGCCTGGTCGCAGAAGCTGCGGAGTTCAGCGTGAATCTCAGCCGCGACCTCCGGAGCGTCCGGCTCCACATCGACCGCCGTCTGGCGCAGACTTTCCAGCCAGTCCGCGAGCAGGTCGGGCTCTGTCTCCAGCACGGCGCCCGCCGGGACATGCATCCGCTCCAGTACCCGCCGGGCCGTGTCCGGATTGACCACCACCCGCAGGAGGCTGCGTGCGCATCGTAACCTGACTCGCAGATCTTCGCCGCTCGAAATCTCGTTAGCCAGCGCTCCCAGCTGCTTCTCGGTCTCCGCCGTGACGGAAAGGTCATATGCGGCATACTCGCTCAAATCTTCCTCCGCACCCCGTTCAACCTCGATCAATTCCCCGGCGTTCTCCGCCACCGTAGCCCGGTTCGCCTTCTCAGCTTGATCGGCTGACTGATCGGTGGGCTGCGTCCCCCGCCGGTTGAGCAGGTTCGCTTTGACCGCTTCTTTCCGTTCGTCGGACAGCTTTAATTTGCTCAGAGCGACACGGACGATTTCAGGCGCGGCAGTCTCCAACTCCGCAAGGAGCGTCAACGAAGCCGCGATCTCATCGTCGGGGAGGTGGTTCAGAACATCCCCATGAGCTTTGCCGTCGAGAAGCCCCGGCAGGACCTGGTTCTTCAATAGC
Organism: Gemmatimonadota bacterium; assembly: GCA_039714435.1. Taxonomy (GTDB): domain Bacteria; phylum Gemmatimonadota; class Gemmatimonadetes; order Palauibacterales; family Palauibacteraceae; genus JAZDDE01. The sequence continues at coordinate 5,830 of JBDLJJ010000085.1, forward strand.
AGTTTCCGTCTCCCTGGCTCCAGTTCCGCGGCAGCCGCGGCGAGGCGCCGGAGCATCAGGGAGCTGACGTCGGGATGGAGTTGTGCGTACAGGCTGGCGATCTCCGCGAATTGCTCGACGAGAGCCTCTTCAGGCTGCACCTGGGCGGAGCCGGAGCCGCCCGAGAGCCGGACCAGGACCTGTGCGAACTCGGCCGGGTCGTGGCACAGTAGCGCCAATTCTGGTAGGGAAACCCGATCGATCCCTGTTCCAGGCTTGACCCTGAGGAATCCAGCCTCGTGAGCAACGGCCACGGACCGGTCTTCGCGGGCCCCGGGACTCAGCGCTCTGTGGCGCTCGACCTCCGCGACGGCATCGGGGTCCAGCGCGTGCATTTCCACGACTTTTCGCAGAGGAGCTACCTCTACCTGAATGCGATCGATCCCTCGCCGGCCGAGTTCGTCGGGTATGGCCTCACCGGCCCTGGGGGAGCGCTCTTTGCGGATCAGTATGCGGCAAAACTCTGCTATGTCCCTGGGGCTGGCTGCGACGTCGATGGTGATCTGAGAAATGTCGAGGCGTCGCATCCGGCCGGCCAATTCCGTTGCGACCACCGGTCCGGCTTGAATCGGAACGCCGCCGACCCGAAGGACGTGATGGCTGAGTTGCACGACCAGAGTGGTCTCTGAAGCAATCGCGGCCAGGGCGACATGGGCCTCGCGCACATCGTCCTCACACAGGGGGCTGTTGAACGGATATGATTGGTGCCGATGAAGAGCGCGGGCCAGAGTGGCGACGAAATCAGTGATCGCCGGATCCTCGATGGCAGAGGGGGGCTCGCCCTGAGCCGTGGCCTCAACGGGTACGACGATTTCGGTTTCCAGAGTGGCATCGCCCATGTCTTTCGCATGGCCACGCCGTGACGCACTCTGCCCCGTATGCCGGTTCTTTTGCACTGACGAACTCCCGATTTGTAACCAAATCGCCTCTAGGCCCGACGCGGGGCATGACTTGTGCCGCCCACATGGCTTGAACGGGGGGTTGCACCCGGGATACCTTGGCAATTCTTCACGGGTATGTGGACTAGCGCCTGGCACGAACGAGTTGGACTTGTTTCGCAGCGTATCTTTGCGCGCTCTTCGAATCAACTTTAAAGAAACGTGGTAAACAATTGGCAGATATCAGTGTAGTCTGGAAGAAAGACCTGGAGTTTGAAGGTCTCAGCGGTGCGCACAGGATCCCGATCGACGGTAATTCGGAGGCGGGCCCGTCGCCTGTAACCCTAATGCTGCAATCGGTCGCCGCATGCGTGGGCACTGACGTTGTGGACATACTTCGTAAGGGAAGGCAGGATTTACGGGGTCTCAACGTCGAGGTGGAGGCCGAGCGGCGAACGGCACACCCGCGCTGGGTAAAGTCTCTTCTTCTGCGTTTCTACATCGAGGGCGACGTGAGCCTGGCTAAGGCGGAGCGCGCCGTGGATCTGGGTTTGGAGAAATATTGCAGCGTCTTCCACACGTTCCGGAAGGACATGGCGCTGGATGTGAGTGTGACAGTCAGCTCCGCCAATCTAGATGCGGAGGAGCCGCTTAAGAACGCGCCGCACGAACTCGAGCAGCGCGACCAGGAGTATCTTCCTCATGATCAGTCTCCTTGACTTGATTCGAGACGTACGCCGGGATACTGATTTGCCCCTGGCTACGTCGTAGTTTGGTACGCACGGCCAGCCGAGCAGGTTTCAGTTGTTCACGGAGGGGTGGCAGAACGGCGAATGCACCAGTCTTGAAAACTGGCGCCCGCAAGGGCATGTGGGTTCGAATCCCACCCCCTCCGCTTTTTCGATCTCGTGACAGAGGCTTCTATGGCGATTGAACAGTTCCTGACCAAGCTGCGGTGCCCGGAGTGCCGTCAGGGCACGATCAGTCGGGCCGACGGCGGTGAGGCTCTCATCTGCAGCGCCTGCCAGGACCGATCGCCCATCGTTGAAGGGGTGCCCCTGCTTTTCGCTTCGGATACGCGGGCCGAGTTCATACGCTTGGACGACTCCAGGCGCGGAACCGAGCCAGCTCAACTGAAGCCAGGAGAGCACGCCGGCGGTGTCTATCACTGGCGCGAATATCATATAGAGGATTTTCTGCCGCCTGCTGAGGACGGGCAAGATGTTCTCCTGTTCGGCTGCGGAGACGCGGGCGAGAAGACGTTTCTGACCAACGCAGGATTCGAGGCCCTGGCCTTCGATGTCCGCCGCTCTTCCGGCACAGATCTGCTGGCAGATGGACACAATCTTCCGTTCCAGGACTCATCTTTCGATGTAGTGCTCTCGATGCAGGTGCTGGAACACCTGCACTCGCCGTGGCTGGCGGTGGGCGAGATCGCGCGCATCCTGCGGCCTGGCGGATGCTTCGTGGGCTCGGTGGCCTTCTTGAAGCCGTTCCACAGCTCCTACTTCCACATGACCCACGCCGGAGTGGACCAGCTGCTTGGATCGGCGGGCCTGAAGGTCGATAAGCTGGAGGGGGCACAAAGCGTGACGTATTCGATTCTGGGCAGCATGCTTCCCGCTGGATCGCGCCGATTTCGCCGCCCCATACTCGGTTTCGTGGACCGGCTGATTCTCGGGCTCAGGAGGCGTCTGTGGATATGGAAGACGGGCCTGAATCCGCGGGAACCTACGAACCGCTTTTCGGACAGGCACGCCCTGAGTTTCAACACTTTTGATCGGCTACGCTTCGCGCCGTCAGTCGTATTCCGGGGCATAAAACAGCACGGAAAACGCGCTTCGAACTGTTGACAACGCAGCTGGCGAGGGCTTCTCTTTGGCACAGGCTGTGCAGAGCCGTGCCGAGGAATTTGAGGTTACCGTTACCTAGGAGGCGGAATGGCTGAGGGAAATGCGGGCCGCAAGAAGCTGTACATCATTCTTATCGCCGTGGCGATCGTCGTCTGGTTCCTGATGCGCTCGTCCGGTGGCTGATGCGCCCCTAGCGGCGCGCACCGTTATCTGAACCAGCTGGCTATTTCGTAGTACACGCCAGAGACCACGCGGCTGATAGTGGTTCCGCTGACTTCGGCGGTGATCCAGAGTATGAATAGGATCACGCCGCCGAGTACAAGGGAAATGGCAAACGCACCCGGTGGATGGTAGCCTTCTCTTTGCATTCAGGTCCTCTTCTGGCCTGGGGTGAGCGTCTCTATGCCCGCTCCGGTCCGTTGTCGTTCTTTTTTTTAACCTGGCGGCCACCACAGCCTGCGTCCAGTCCTACCAACCGAACAGCTTCAACACGTCGTTCATCACGGCGAAGACCATGAAGAAACCGATCACACTGGCGCCGGCTAGATTGGCGTAGTGCGAGACCGCGGGAGGCAGCCGCCTACCGCGGACACCCTCGGCCACGAGCATGAAGAAGTGACCCCCATCGAGAACTGGAATCGGAAGAAAGTTCAGCACGGCCAAGTTCAAGGACAGAAACGCCACGAACGAGAAGAACTGATGCCAGTTCATCAGAAACGCCTCTTCGCTCATCCGCGCGATCTCCACCGGGCCGCTAAGCTCCCTGATACTTATCGCACCCGAAGCGAGCAGTTTTCCGCTGGTGGCTATAAGGCGGGCGTTCTTTTCCACCTGATTCGCCCCGTATAGGAACGCGTCTCTGATGCCGGCCCCGCTCCTCTCGTTTCCGAGGTGCGCGCCCAGCCAGCCGAAGCTTCCCTGGCCAATGAATCCGGTCTCCGACGGCGCCACGGTAAGCTCGCGTATGGTTCCGGCGCTCTCTATCTGAAGCCTGACTGGCTCCGAAGGAGTCGGTCCACCGACGGCAAGCCAATCGGCAAAAGTTTCGATGGGCTCGTCGTTCAGGGCTCGTATACGGTCGCCCGTGGCCAGCCCGGCTGCCCTGGCGGGAGAGCCGAGCTCCACCCGCCCAAGCACGGGCGGCAGCGCTGGGAGGATGGCGCCAAGCAGCTCGATCCTGTCCGACTTCTCCGCCGGGAGTACGACTTCAGCCGATGACCCGTCCGCGAACCTCATCATCGCGGGTCCCGCATCCGCTCCCAGGATGGCCAGCGCCAGATCGCTCCACTCGGAAACTTCGGCCGAGCCCAGTCTGTCTATGATCCGATTACGAGGCACTGTCCCCCAGCCCGCGGCTCCTGGGGGCAGTGACTCTTCGAAGACCGCTGCGATCGATGACGGAATCGGAGCGGCGGCGCCTCCCGTCAATGCGAGACCGGCGTATAACAGGCCGGCCAGCACAGCGTTCATAGCCACGCCGGCGCCTATTACGATCATCCTCTTGTACAGAGGCTGGAACGCGAATCCGGTCGGCCAGTTGAGACGCTCCTCGGCCGTGCCCTTCATCCCGCGGATGCTTACGAAGCCACCGAGGGGAATGAGAGCGAGCTGATACCTTGTTTCTCCGTACTGAATGCCGAAGAGTTTGGGACCGAGTCCGACAGAGAATGACGCCACGGGCATGCCAGCCCATTTCGCGGCGAGCAGGTGTCCTAGCTCGTGCACGAAGATCAGCACATTGGCCGCCAGCGCTGTCAGAAGGATCGCTGTCCACATACGGTCTCCGCTCGTCAGCTTTCTTCGGTTTCGGTCTCGAGTGACTCTCACTGAGCGGAACGCAAGGTTCGAGCATCGTGGCACGACAGCCGGAGCGGTCGCCTGCCAGAGCGGATTCCGGCCGGATCGGATCTAGCGCACGGGCTCCATCAGCCACTTTCGTTTTGTTGTGGAACGGCTTGTGTCGTAATGAGTTACAAAGCGACGTATCCGAGGGCCGTGCTCGGACCCGTGTCGCCGCGTGCGGTGGCTTTCACGGCCCAACACAGCCGTTCCTGCGGGTGGCGATTCGGGCCCGGCGTGGCGTAGCTACGACAGATTCGGAGCCGCCGCTGTGTTATCGATGCCACGGGTTTTCGAGCTGTGAAGCGGGCCTGGCGAGCTTGTAGATCGCTAGCGCCCCTGGCGTTACGGGTTTAGGCTATCCGGGGCATCCGATCGGTGGTCCTACAGGTAAGGCAAATGGAACGAGACACCCCTCAACGGCGCGTTATTCGCCGCGTTCTGACTCAAGCTGACCGTCCTATGAGCCCGGAAGAGATTCATGTCTCGGGACAGCGGGACGTGCGCAGCCTGGGCATCGCTACCGTGTACCGGAATCTCAGATCCTTGGCAGAGGCGGGCTGGCTTACTCCGGTAGAGCTCCCTGGCGAGGCGACGAGATACGAGATATCCGGCAAGCCACACCACCACCATTTCCTGTGCAGGTCGTGCGACCGCGCCTTTGAGGTCGAGGGGTGTGAAGGGATTCTACCTGTTCAGCTGCCAACCGGTTTTGAGGTGCACGAGCATGAGGTGGTGTTGTACGGAAAGTGCGACCGGTGCGCTTAGAGCAGGGAGGCCTGGTCTAGGGGGTGCAGCGCTCACAGCGCTGCGTGTGAGCCAGACGTGTGCTCCAGAAGATTCCCGCCGCCAGTAGCGCACCTCCCAGGGCGTCGGTCGCAGCTTCCGGGACTGGCTGAAGCCAACCCGAGAGTGAAGCGCCCCAAACGCCAGCTCCCAGCAGGATGGCGACCCACACGCCAGCCTTGCGGTGGAGCCGCCACGATGCGCCGGTGCTCACAGCCCCGGCGGTCGCGGAGAGGCCCAAGAGGACGGCTTCTGCGGCCGGGTCGATCGCCAGCGCGGGCAACGCCAGGACGAGCAGCGGAGCCGCAGCGCAGTGGACAGCGCATGCGAACGGAAGCACAGCCACAAGAGAAGTACTCCGGGCCGCGGCGGTAGGTGGTGTCATGAAATGATAATAATACGTCATTATCATTAAGACAATCAGGTGCTTCTTTGTCGGGACTGTTTGGCGGAACCGTATGTGTAGGCCATACGTTCCCACATCATCGTGCACCCGAGACGTTCACATTGTTCTTCTGGAGGCGGTATGGTGAGTTCCAAACGGTTCGCGTGGGCCGTACCCACGGCGCTGCTCGTCCTGGCCGGCTGTAGCGGATCGCAGGACACGGCTGCTGACAACCCGTGTGCGGCCAATCCCTGTGCGGCCAACCCATGCGCGGCTAACCCATGCGGCGGCGGGACGTCGTTGGATCCCTCGCTTGTTACGCAGGGCGACCGGGCGCTCAACAGCGGCGGTAACTCGCAGGCTCAATTGGTGGCCATGGGCGAAGAGCTATGGGCTGACGCGTCACTCAGCTCGGCCGGCACCACTTCTTGCGCAACGTGCCATGTCGGTACCTACGCCATGATGAATCCGACCTTCGCGAACGCCTATCCGCATCCCGTAGCGATGGCGAAGGACCGAGCTGGACTGGACGAGGTGACCGCGGCAGAGATGGTACAGCTTTGCATGGTCGTCCCGATGCAGGCCGAGCCCCTGGAGTGGAATTCGGTTGAGCTGGCCGCTCTTTCGGCCTACGTGGAGTCGATCCAGCCTGGCTTCGATGCTGCGGCGG
>JBDLJJ010000086.1:0-11991 GCA_039714435.1 Gemmatimonadota bacterium
TGTACCCGTCCGGCAGGCGCCACATGCTGAGGCGCCCCACGGTCTCGGGTGAGACGGGGTCCTGCACGGGCAGGCGGATCTCCCAGCAATTACAGACGACGCCCGGCCGATGCGAGCACTTGTTCAGGGACGCATCGTCCGAGCCCCAGCTCCACACGTATCCATCTCCCTCGCGCTTTAGCGGCAGCGGGGGCTGTTGGTCGGGAAGCCAGCCAGTGAGATCGCTGGAGAGCCATAGCTCTGCCGTCTCGCATTCGGCCTCCGCCAAAGCATTGGACAGCGTGCCGAGCGCCATGGTAAGGTCGCCGCTCCTGCCGAGCTTCGAGGCGGCTTCGCGCAGAGCCACGTTACGGCGAATGATCTTTCGCTGATCGATGCCGCGGCCCACTACGCGCCTCAGCTCTAGCAGTTCGGGTATCCGCAGCCGCTGAATTGCGATGAACACCGTGACGCCGATGGCCGCAAGCGTGACGCCCACCGCCCGCAGGTCTGGCGTGAGCAGGATAAGGCTGGCCGCCGCTAACACGCCGCAGACCGCGAACGAGATGAGTGCCACCTCGCGCGGAGAGTGGCCGAGCTTTATCAGGTGGTGGTGAAAGTGCCCGAGATCAGCGCTCGTCACACTGTCACCGCGCAGCATGCGGCGGAGAATCGCCAGCACTGTATCCAGAATCGGCAGACCTAGCGATACGATGGGGATGGCCAGGGCGAGCGCCGTCGTCGCTTTCGAGGAAGACACGAGTCCGATTCCGGCCAGCAGGAAACCCAGACTGAGGCTGCCGGCGTCTCCCAGAAAAACGGTGGCGGGCGGAAAGTTGAAGAACAGAAAGCCGAGTACTGCACCGGCCGTCACAGCGAGCAGGAGAGCGATCAGCGGCTCGCCAATAACCAGCGCTACCACGAACATGGCCCCGATCGCCGCGAGAGCTGCTACCCCGGCCACGCCGTCCGCACCGTCCACGAGGTTGAACGCGTTCGTGATCCCCAGGAACCAGAGGAGTGTGAATGCGAAGCTCGTGAACGGGTCGAGCTCAATCAATCCGAGCACCGGGAGCCTGAACGACCCCAGCCGCACACCGGCGGCGAACACGGCGGCGGCGACCAGTGCCTGCAGCAGAAACTTCGTTGCCGGAGACAGCTCCACCCGGTCGTCCCACAGTCCGACGGCGGCGAGGGCCGTCGTCCCGAACAGCACCGGCGCCAATCCAGCCAATCCGACCGACCCCGCGAGCGTCTCCAGCCCCACCAGAGGGATGGCGATCGCCATCCCGAGCCACACCGTAACCGCGATGGCCAGGCCACCGACCCTGGCCACGGGGCGGTCGTGGACCCTGCGGATTTGATCCGGGATATCCATTAGTCCAAGACGAACCGCATGGGCGCGCAGAACCATGGTTACACAGACAACGAAGACCAGCGAAAGCAGGAAGAAAAAGAGGTACGAAATCGTCGGGTCCGGCACCGTCACTGCCAAGACCGGGATAGCGCCCGGAGCGCCCGTCACAGGGTTCTTGTCACTGTCACCGACCTTAGGCCTGATTGACAGCAGAAAAGTATCTGCCTTGCCTCGACAATCACCGTAAGGGGTCGCTCAGAAGCCTGTCAATAGTTCGGCTGCCCGTATCGTTCTGTCCGGCCGCACCCACTTGCCGACCCCCGGGCGGTTCGATCCTGGACAACAGCGACTAGGTTGCGTACCTGCACGTCAACGTCTGACCGTCGTCCCTAACAGAAATTCCGCCGTGGTTGAACGAGAGGACCAAACAAGGCTGGCTGAGATGCCCTCCGCCGCGGATCAGCAAGCCCTCTGGTCACGAATCATTTCGGGGAGCGGCTGGGCGCTGGGCGGCAAGGCTTTTCTCGCCGTAAAGGGCATCCTGGCCAATATTCTACTGGCGCGTCTGCTCACGCCGTCCGAATTCGGGGCGTTCTTCCTTGCGCAGGGCATCGTGGCGCTTGGCAGCAGCGTAGGTATGCTGGGGCTGAATCGATCAATCGTGCGGTTGATCGCCGAGTCAGAGGCCGTAGGCCGGCCATGGAGAGCGGCCCGCGCCGTTCGCCAGTCGTTCCTGCTGGCGGCTGCCGGAGCGCTGGTCACCCTGCTCGTGTTCATCGCCTTCCGGGAATGGCTGGTTCTGCGCCTCTTCAAGTCGCCTCTGCTGTACGGAGCGATTTGGCTCGTGGGGGGCTGGGTAGTGTTCAACTCCCTCCAGCAGTTCATCGCTGAGTCATTTCGCGGTTTTCATGACATCAGAATGGCCACTTTCATCAGCGGTGTGCTCAGCGGTTCGCTGCTGCTAGCAGGCCTCGGCATCATGATGTCCCTGGGACGAGGCGGGCTCGGCGCGGTTCTCTGGCTGATGTTGGTTTCCGCGGCCATCACCGTGGCATTAGGGATGCTGCTGTTGCGTGATCGTCTGTCTCAGCTGAAGCGGTCACCGACGGTGGATGATTCGGCCGCCGATGCTATCTCGATGGGCGAGATCCTGCGGCTCTCCTTTCCGATGCTGGTCGCGAATGTGACGTTCTTTGTTTTCGGCTACGCCGACATCTGGGTTGCGGGAGCGTTTCGTCCGGAAGCGGACGTGGCCGTATACGGCGCTGCCTCGCGGCTGGTGACGTTGATAGGGATGCCGCTTGTCGTGGTAAACATGGTGGTGCCGCCACTGATCGCGGAGCTGCACGGCCAGGGCCGCACAGGGGAGCTGCAGAGCATGCTGCGCCAAATGGCTACACTGTCCGGGTTGCCAGCGCTGTTGGTGCTCCTCCTCTTCGCGGCTGCGGCAGGGCCATTATTAAATTTCGTGTTTGGTGAGTTCTATCTGGCCGGAACGGGCGTTCTGGTCCTCCTCAGCCTCGGTGCAATATCAAACGTGTGGGCAGGGTCGTGCGGGATCGCACTCATGATGACCGGTTACGAACGCCAGCACATGGTTCTCACGATGACCGTGAGCGCGGCCACGGTCGCCATGATGGTGGCGGGAGTCCAGCTGCGCGGAATTGACGGTCTGGCTGCGGGTGCATCACTGGGTCTGATTCTTCAAAACGTCGGCATGCTGTTGTTGGTGCGAAAACATCTCGGAATATGGACGCATGTCACTGTCAGAGGAATTCAGCCAGCCACGATACTGGCGGCGCTGCGGAACCAACGCAGCCGATCAAGCTCCAACGTGGAGTTGTGATGACGCGGCGTCAGAGCGACAGCAGATACTCTTACCTGCAGCGCAAGAAGAGGAGCCGATTCCACAAGGCGCTGAAGGGAGGCTTGAAGTATGCCCTGCGCGTTGATCGGCCCGCAGGAATGACCCTGTTTCCGATCTTTCCAGACGATCTGTTTCTCACATCCTTTCCGAAGTCCGGTAACACCTGGCTTCGCTTCTTGACGGCCAACCTCTTGTGGCCGGAGCTGGACGTCTCTTTCGAAAACATAGACGAATTAGTCCCTGATATTTATCGGAAGACTAATCACGCTCTCGCCCGCATGGGGCGCCCGCGAGTGCTGAAGAGCCACGAACCGTACGATCCGCGCTACAGGCGGATCGTATACGTTGTGCGAGACCCGCGTAGTGTTCTTCTCTCCTACCAGTCATACATGGAGAAGATGGGCACTGAGAATCACACCCTGCAGGATTGCGCCGGGGTCCTTTTCGATCATGGCCGGTTCGTGGGAACCTGGCAGGAGCATGTGAGTGGCTGGCTGGGGGCCTCTCAACGGAACCCGGAGCGTGTGATGGTTCTCCGCTATGAGGATGTTCTGCGCTCGCCGGAGAGTGAAGTGGAGCGGCTGGCGAAGTTCCTTGCTGTGGATCCCGGCCCGGATTTGATCAGGCGAGCCATCTCCGCGAGTTCGTTCGACTCGATGAAGAGATTGGAATCCGAGGCCGGTGAAGCGTGGGAAGTGACCAGCCGCTCGGAAAGGAAGGACATCCCGTTTGTGCGGTCCGGGGAAGTGGCCGAGTGGGAGCGCGTGCTTGGCGCCGAGAACGACCTGCGGGATTGGATCGAAGAAAGATGCGGAGAGCTCCTTCAGCAGCTGGGCTATGCGCGTGGTCCGCTGGATGACAGCGGGTAACGCGGCATCACTAGCTGTACCAGCAGCGGGGCAGCGGAAGCTCCGGGCGATCGGAGACACACTTCCTGTCCAGAGCATGTGGGAACAAGGGCTGAGAGCCGGCCTCTCGCAGCCAATCGCGCCTGACGAACGTGACCTCGATCAAGGAAGGAATCTTGAGCGACCCTCTCCCGATGCAATAGCCGCCGTTATTCGGGTGAATGTGCGCCACCTCGAAAAGACTCAACAGATTGTAAACAGCATCGCTGACCGTCTCATAAACAATCGGGTGGAAGAGTTCATGAAAGTGATGGAACTCTACGATTATTATGCGAAATTTTCTCAGTATCTCAGCCGGAGTACTCTGGAGAACCGCGTACTCCGCCCCCTCGATATCCATTTGGAGTAGATAGTCGTTTTGATCGGCCAGGGATGCGTGATCTCTGAACCAGGTGCCGAGAGTGATGTGATCCCCTTCATCCCGGGGTCCGAGATACCGACGATCAAAGGTGAAGTCCGTGAGGCCCGGCGGTACGGCGTCAATGGACGCATCCAGCAGATGTGACCGTGCGCCCCGCTCAGCCATGGCGATCTCGAAGGTGATCTTGTCATCGACGCCAGGGGAAAACACGGCCTCGATTCCTTGTAACTCGTCCGGCACCAGATACCCGCCGTCTGCCTCAGCTCCTATTCGGACCAGCGCGCCCTGGTCGTGCCGGGGCCGCATGGCCCGGACCAAGGCACGTACTTTGTCCTCGTGCCGGTAGCGCGAGACGTACACGCCGGCGTTCAGCAACCACGATCGCGCTGTGTGTTTCATCCAGCCCCTTCATCAGGTTCCGTCCAAATCGAATCGTACAACCTCCGGTCCGGCCACTGGCTTCGCCAGAGCGGGTAGGCCGTAGTTCGTCGCCAGGTTGAGCTTCGGAAACTCCGCCTAAACCCTTTTGGCCTTACTGGTGTCCTATAAAGCGATCCACGGGTGGCGTGCTGCCGCCGCTGAAACAACACATGAGGCTGGAGGGCCGGGATGATGTGTGGGGCGAAATACATAAAGGCCGGACTCTGTACGTTGCTGGGCGTAGTGGCCATGGGACTTCCGGCCCACGCGGCGGCTCAGGATTCCGGCGGCCGGGGCTCCGGCGACTCAGTTCCCAGTAACGACTTCGAGTCGAAGACCGTCACGGCGATCTCGGCAGAGGGCGTGGACATCTCCGTGGATGGCAAGCTGGACGACGCCATCTGGCAGGAGGCCCAGTTCATCTCGGATTTCCTGCAGAAGGAACCGGAGCAGGGCGTCATGCCCTCCGAGCGGACGGAAGTCGCGTTCTTGTATGACGACGGGAACCTGTACATCGGGGCCCGAATGTATTCCGAGAACCCGGAGGAAATCGCCGCACTCATGACGCGCCGCGATCAAACGGGTCAAGCAGAGAGCCTCCGCGTGTTTCTGGACACCTTCCATGATCGGCGGACCGCGTACGCTTTCGTCGTAACGGCAGCTGGCGTCAGAGTCGATTGGTTCCACTCGCGGGACAGCGAATTCAGCCGGGATGGCAGCTTCAGCCCGGTCTGGCTGGCGCGCACGAATATCGACTCGGAGGGCTGGACGGCAGAGATGAAGATTCCGTTCTCGCAGCTTCGGTTCAACGACGCCGACGTACAGACCTGGGGCCTGAACGTCGTGCGCACGATACCGGCCAAGAACGAGGACATCTTCTGGACCTACGTTCCCAGAGACGAGACGGGTTGGTCGTCGCGCTTCGGAACCCTGACAGGTGTACAAGGAATCAAGCCTTCACGCCGCATTGAATTGCTCCCCTTCTTCGCCTCCGACACTCGCGTGACCAGCAGTAGCCTGGTCGACCCGGCTGACCCGTTTAACGGTACGTCAGAGGTTACTCAGCGCATCGGAGCGGATCTCAAGATGGGCTTGGGGCCGAACCTCACGCTGGACGCCACTGTGAATCCCGACTTCGGTCAGATCAATTTCGACCCGGCGGTCGTCAACCTGAGCGGCTTCGAGACGTTCTTCGGCGAGCAGCGCCCCTTCTTCAACGAGGGCAGCCAGATCTTCCGAGCCAGGAACGCGCCCGGATATTTCTTTTCCAGGCGCATCGGGGAGAGCCCGCACGGCTCGACATCGGGCGACTTCTCGGATCGCCCGGCCGCGGCCACGATCTTGGGAGCGGCCAAGGTAAGCGGCCGGCTGGGAAGCGGGCTGTCCATAGGTATCCTGGGAGCCGTTACGGCGCGCGAGACGGCGGAGACTTTCAGCGTCAGCTCGGGCGAGTTCGGGCGGGAGGAAGTCGAGCCTTCCGCAGGATGGGGCGTGGTCCGCCTGCAGCAGGAGTTCGGCGCCGACGCCAGTACAATCGGAATCACCATGACAGGCGTCCGGCGAGGCATCTCCGACGGAGATCCTCTGGCCGAGATTCTCAACCGCCAGGCGTTCACTGGCGGTACCGATTTTCTGCTCCGCTTCAATGGCGGGCAGTACGAGCTGAACGGACACCTCGGAGCCAGTTACATTCAGGGTGACTCTCTGGCGATCGCCGCCAGGCAAACCTCGTTCGTGCACCGCTTCGATCGTCCCGATCAGGATCATGTCTCGTTCGATCCGTCCCGGACTTCCCTGTTCGGGTATTCGGCAGGGCTTCAGTTCCGCAAGAACAGCGGCAAGCACTGGCTGTATAACCTGGGACTCTGGGCAGACTCTCCGGCCTGGGAGCTGAATGACATCGGCCGGCTCGGACTCGCGGACGACATCCAGCAGTGGGGAGGACTCACTTACCGGAGCACGGAGCCGGGCAAGCTGTTCCGGAACTATCGGCTCAGCATCAACGGCGGTAACGGCTGGAACTTCGGGGGAGTCCGTAAGAGCAGCTGGCTCAGCATGAGCACGAACTTCACGTTCCTCAACTTCATGTGGGTCAACCCGTTCGCGGGCCACAATTTCGACGCGCTGTCGGACAACCTGACGCGTGGCGGCCCGCTCATGGGTCAGCCGGGCAACGAGTGGGCCGGGCTTAATTTCGGGAACAACTTTTCCTCCAAGACGCGCTGGAGCATTAACACGTTCTTTAACAACCGGAACCGTGGCTTCACGCGGAATATTGGCGGAAGTCTGTCGTTCGAACCGGGCGACCGGGTTCGCGTTTCGTTCAGCCCGAGGTATTCGCGGCGCACCAGCCGGCTGCAGTACGTCACGACGCTGGACCGGGCCACGGACCGTACGTTCGGACAGCGATTCATCTTTTCGACTCTCGAGCAGAGCACGCTTTCGAGCAGCTTCTCGCTCAACTACTCGTTCTCACCTGACATGAATCTGGACGTTTCGGCCGAGCCCTTTACGTCAACGGGAAGGTTCTCCGAGTTCGGCGAACTGCCTGCGGCGAGCAGCTTCGACCTGCGTCAGTACGGCACTGATGGCACGACGCTGACGGAGGTAGTGGACGCGGACGGCATTCGTTCGTTCGACGTTACGGACGGGGCTGAATCCTTTACTCTGGGCGACAACGATTTCACCTCCCTTTCGTTCCAGAGCCGCGTCGTGCTTCGCTGGGAGTTCAAGCCGGGCAGCACGTTCTTCTTCACCTGGCGTCAGAGCCGAAACGACTTCGAGAGCGTGGGTGACTTTGTCACGCCGGGGTCGCTGTTCGACTCGTTCTCTTCGCCGGGTACCAACACCCTGTCGGTCAAGTTCAGCTACTGGCTGCCGATCAGCTGACCGCCTGACACGCCGATCTGTGCCTGGCCCACCGTGCGGTGGGCCGGGCTACCGGCAACCTTCCTGCAACATTGGCCCGTCCAACGTGTAGCGAGCTTTTTACTACACTGCGCCAGGAGGTTGCCGTGCCCCTGCCGACGTCCAAGCTGGTCAGCAAGTTCCTCGTGTATTTGTTCCTCGCCCCTGTCATGGTTTTCGCCGTGAGCGGGTGCGCCTCTGACGATGCCACCGCCTCGTCCGGAATCGAAGCGGCGGTAGACACCGTTGGCGGTGTCGAAACCCTGCTCTATCCGGAGACTTCAGCCCGGCAACTGGCTTTGAGTCTGGATACGGTAGGAATCATAGGTGGAGCGCTCGTCGACGATCCGGACTACCAATTCGACCGAGTCTCGCGGAACGGCCTGGCTGGCGACTCGGCCGGAAGTCTCTACGTGCTGGACGGCGCGGGAAAACGCATTCAAAGGTATGACGCGGCCGGTGTCTACCTGGCCAGCTACGCCGGCGAAGGCGAGGGCCCGGGAGAGCTACAGCGGCCATCCAGCGTTAATCTCGGGCCGGGCGACACCCTTTGGGTTCCGGACACATCTAACCGCAGAACGAACCTGATCCCTCTGGATGGCGGAGCCGGCCGCAGCATTCCGATGGGCGACGCATCGTCCCGGTTGGGAGGACGGCTTGATGTGAAGAGCACGAGTTTTGTGGCCGCGATCAGGTCCTTTTCTTTCACGCCGGATGCGGCTGAGTTTCCCCCTTTTCCACTCATTCGGTTCGGATACGATGGAGCCGGCATGGACACACTGTGGACCGCGCCGGCTCCGGCCCGGGACCTGGTCACGCTCGAAACGGGCGGCCGCTCGATGATAATGATGATGAGCCGCCAGTTTTCTCCCAGTTTCTATTGGGCGGCATTGTCGGACGGGCGTTTCGTCGTAGCCGACAGCCCGGAGTATCTGTTCACGCTTCTCGCTCCTGACGGCGGTGTCTTGAGGCGCATCAGCAGAGAGCCCGCGGCGCGAGCCGTTACCGAAACGGACAAGCAGTTCGTGCTGGACGAGATTCGCCGCCAGGCTGAGGAAAACGACTCTGATGACGAGATGCTTCGGCAGCGCCTCGAGAAGACAACGTTCGAGCCTGTAATTCCCCGCATCACGGGCCTGCACGTGGACGAAGCTGACCGTATATGGGTCGGCGTGTCTGTGGATAGACCGGAGCGGACAGACCGTGTCGACGTATACGACAGTCAAGGACTCCTGCTGGGAGAACTGCGCTCCGACCCCGTGCTGCCTGACCTGTTCTACGGGGGCGGATTGGCCGCAGAGCTTATCGAGGACGAGTTCGACGTGCAGCAGGTCGTAATCCAGAGACTGGCGATCGAGTAGAGTCTGGCGTAGGACTGGCGATCGAGTGGAATCGGGCGTAGGTTCTGAACCCGAACAAATCCCGAAACTACTCGAAAGGCCGCGAGCAATGGCCAGGCGCGTGAGTCCCGTACCATCGTGGGTTCCTGCTGATCTCCCCACCGGACCAGGCGTATACGAGTTCCAGGCTACCTGCGGAAGCGCTCTCTACGTGGGGAAGAGCGTCAACCTGCGGCGCCGAGTGCGTAGCTACTTCTACGGGGGCGGCCCGAAGGATGAGCGCATGCGCCAGATGCTGCGCCTGGCGAGCACGGTGCGCTGGCGCGCTGCGGGCAGCGACCTGGAAGCCTGCTTGGAGGAGGCGGAACGGATCGACCGAACGCGCCCCCCGTACAACAGAGCGCTCAAGAACCGGTCGCGGGGCTGGTATATCGAGATCAATTGGGCCGACCCTTTCCCGCGGCTCAGGGTCGTGCGAACCACCACCCGGCCTCGGGCCCAATACTTCGGCCCCTATCGCGGCCGGAGGCTGCCCACCGAAACGACGGCCCTGCTCGAGAAGGTAACCCGCATCCGTAGCTGCGCGGGCTCGGTTCGGCCGGACCGGGAGGCATCGGCCTGTCTTCAGCACGGAATTGGTCTGTGCAGCGCTCCCTGTATTTGTCAGGCGGGACTGGCAGAGTACCGCAGCCAGGTCGAGCTCGCGGCCCGCCTGCTGGACGATCCAGCCGCTGCCTTCGAGACGCGGATCCGCTTCTACGCCGCCCGTGACAGGGCCACAGCGGACAGCGAACTGGATAGCGCCACTGACTGGCAGCGGCGCATCGATTGGCTTCACGACCTGGACACCTACCGGAGCGTGCTCGAACGCCCCTGGGTAGAGCGGTCCTGGCTCATCGTGCTGCCTGGCCCCGAGCCTGATCTCGGGGTGTTGATTCCGGTGGCGCGCGGACGCGTGCTGCGCCGGGTCTCTGTGCGCTGGTCTCAGCCTGACTGGCACCGTGCCGTGGGCGACGCCTGCTACGCTGTTCGGGTCTCGGAGCTGCAGAGCGACCCTGTGTTCCCCGCCTCCGAGATGACCCCCAGCCTCATCGTGACCCGCTGGCTCGAGGATGGATGCCCCGGAGGCGAGGCCTTCGACCTGCACGACACGGACGCCGACGCGATCACGCGCCACCTGGGAGTCGGAGCGGGAGTGGGTGTAGTTGCGGCTGCCTGAGCTTTCGGTCGTGACCGGACGGCTCGGCTGACCGGGCGGCTCGACGGCCGGACTGCTGGCCGGCCCGCCGAAGTATCGCAATGTAGTTGAGTCAGTATGTACGCTCGCGTGCCAGCCGGGAATCTGGAGCCTTGACAGGATTCCGGGCGGACCATGTGCTTGGGTCTGGGATCTGCCCCGTGCGCGGCCTCTGAGCCCTCTGTTTTCCCGCCTGCCTGCTCTTATCTGAATCCCGTGCCGCGCTTGATCTCTGAGGCCCCGTTTGCACGCCTGTGAGCCGCTCCGGAAGCCTGAAAACCCCCGTGTTATATTGGTATTTCGGTATTTGTTCGGTTCTACTGCCTCGGCACACGGGAGACTGTTCGATGGTCCGGTTCGCTCGTCACATTACCTGCACATTCCTCGTCCGCGAGACGGTGAGTGCCTACTCCGCCTCTTCCTCTCCAGCTGCCTCCGGTTCTGACCCATTCGACGACGCCGACTCATTAGAAGAACTCGAAGAGGAGATCGCAGTGCTCGCGGCACATATTCATGCCGCAACGCACCGGCTTCTGGTCCTGATCGCCGAGTTCGACCGGCGGCGTGGCTGGGAGCTGGGCGGCCACCGCTCATGCGCTCACTGGCTCGCGTTTCGTACCGGGTTCGATATGGGCGCTGCGCGTGAGAAGGTGCGCACGGCGCGGGCCCTGACTGAACTGCCAGAGATCGGCGCCTCCATGAGCCGCGGTGAGCTGTCCTTCTCCGCTGTGCGGGCCCTGAGCCGTGTGGCCACATCCGAAAACGAATCGGATCTCCTTCCGCTGGCCCAGGGCTGCACTACTGCCCAGGTAGAACGACTGGTGCGCGGCTGGAAACTGGGCAGCAAGCAGGACGAGGAGGCCCGTGAGCGTGAGCGCTACGAGTCCCGCTCCCTCTCCATATTCCCTGGCAACGAAGGCATGTATGTGGTAAGGGGCCGGCTCACTCCCGAGATCGGTGCGCTTCTGATGCGTGCTGTCGAGGCGGCAGGCGACGTGCTGTACCGGGAGCAGTACACGAAAAGCGTTTCAGCTGAAACGTTTCCGGAGGAAGCGGCCCGGCGGCGGGCCGACGCTCTCGGACTGCTGGCCGAGCGCGCTATGGCGGCAGGGTTCAGCGAGGGGGCTCCTCTCAGTGGCTCGAGCGCCGAGCGTTACCAGGTGATGCTGCATGTAGACGCTGACACACTGGCGTCCGATGGTGAGCAGGGACGATCGGAGCTGGAAGATGGCACACGCGTTTCAGCGGAAACGTCCCGCAGGCTAGCGTGCGACGGTGCTGTTGTAGCAGTGGGTCACAGCACGGACGGATCCGTGCTCAGTGTGGGGCGAAGGACCCGCACCATATCGCCCGCTCTGCGCCGGGCGCTCGAGGCGCGTGACAGCGGCTGCCGGTTTCCCGGCTGCGGGCTGCGCTTCACCGACGCGCACCACGTCCGGCACTGGGCGGACGGCGGAGAGACCTCGCTCGAGAATCTGCTGCTGCTGTGCCGCCATCATCACAGGCTGGTGCACGAGCAGGGCTGGAAGACCCAGTGGTGGAGATCGGGAACGGGTCAGGCCGATCAGCCGGCCTTCGTAGACCCGAAAGGGCAGACCCACGCGGGGTTTCGCCG
>JBDLJJ010000087.1:0-11890 GCA_039714435.1 Gemmatimonadota bacterium
TGTGGCCGTACTGCTGTTCGCGGTCGCATGGACACTGCGTCTTTCCGGGGTCACACCCACGCTGCTCGAGCGGCCCCTGCACGACGTGCACCTCGACGATCTAGTGTTCATCATCGCCGCCCTGGTCGGCGGCGCGAACTTCTTCGGAAAGGGATGGCGCGCTGTCCGGGCGGGTTCCCTGGACATGAACGTGCTCATGACGATCGCCATTATCGGTGCGCTGGCCGTAGGTGAGTATCTGGAGGCGGGCGCCATCGCTTTCCTATTCTCCATCGCCGAACTGCTGGAGCGCTTTTCCGTCGACCGTGCGCGCGCCTCGGTGGAGGCTCTCATCGACCTGGCGCCGGCCAGCGCGCGGGTAATCCGGGACGGCCACGAGATTGTCGTTCCGGCCGACAGTCTGGTGGTCGGGGATCTGGTGATCGTCCGTCCCGGCGAGCGAATCGCAACGGACGGGAGAGTGGAGGACGGAGTGGCCTCCGTCGATCAGTCCGCCATCACCGGCGAATTTCTTCCCATAGAGCGCGGGGTGGGGGACGAGGTGTTCGCGGGCTCGATCAACACGGACGGAGTGCTCCGCATTCGGGTAGACCGTGAGGTGGGCCTGAGCACGCTGGCCCGGATAGTTCAACTCGTCGAAGAGGCCGAGGCGGGGAAGACAAAGAGCGAGCGCTTCGTCGATACGTTCGCCCGCTACTACACGCCCGCTGTCACGCTGGGGGCGGTCGTAGTGGCCTTCGGTCCTCCTCTAATACTGGGAGCGCCTTTCGTAGTGTGGTTCGTGCGCGGTCTGACCTTACTCGTCATCGCTTGCCCCTGCGCTCTGGTGATTTCGACCCCCGTCGCCGTCGTCAGCGGCGTGACCGCGGCGGCGCGCAACGGAGTTCTCATCAAGGGCGGTACTTTTCTCGAAGCGGCGGGCAAAGTGGGCGTAGTGGCCTTCGATAAGACCGGCACCCTGACGCACGGCCACCCGGAGGTCGTCGACTTGCGGCCGGCGGCCGGCGTGCAGGAAGCGGAGCTGCTTCAGCGGGCCTTCGCCGTGGAGGCGGGCTCCGAGCACCCCATCGGATCCTCCGTTCGGAGGGCGGTTCACGAGCGCGGGCTGGGGCGAGACGGTTGGAGCGTTACGGGCTTCCAAACGCTTCCCGGCAAAGGCGCCCGGGCTGATCTGGACGGAGAGGAATACCTGGTGGGTAGGCCGGACCTGTTCCCGAAGAACGCATCTGATCCGGTGCTGGGTGAACTCCGCTCGCGCGGCCAGACGGTCGTGGGTGTCGGCGCGGCGGATCGTTTCCTGGGCTGGATAGCGCTGGGTGACGGAACCCGCGACGAGTCGTGGGCGGCCGTGGACCACCTGCGCCAGGCCGGAATCAAGAACGTGGTCATGCTGACCGGCGACAATCAGGAAACGGCAGATGTGGTGGGGACGAAGCTCGGCGTGGATCGGGTCTACGCTGAACTGCTGCCGGAGGACAAGGTAGAGGTAGTCCGTGCTCTGGAGCGGGAGCTGGGGCCGGTGGTCATGGTAGGGGACGGGATCAACGATGCGCCCGCGCTGGCCGCCGCTACGGTGGGGATCGCCATGGGAGCGGCCGGCAGCGACACGGCCATAGAGACCGCGGACATAGCCCTGATGGGAGACGATCTCGAATCGCTGCCCTATCTGATCAATCTATCGCGCCGTGCCAACCGTGTGATCCGCCAGAACATAGGGGCCGCACTACTGGTCAAGGGTATTCTGGCCGTGGGTGTTCCGCTGGGGCTGGTTTCTCTGGTCGTGGCGGTCGTGGCGGGTGACATGGGTGTCTCCCTGGCGGTGACGCTGAACGCGCTGCGCCTGGGCAGGAAGCGGCCGGCAACGAGCACGGCCGGGATCGCGCCGGCCCACCGGGAACTCGCACCCGGATCCGCCTGAGAAAAAGCCCCTGAGGGAACGGCGTCGGGTTTCGTCTGTTTCCCTATCTATGACCAATCTTCTGACGACAAACAATCTGCGAGCCGTGGCCCTGATGTCTGCCGCGCTTCTGAGCCCCGCATGCGGGAGCACGTCCGGGCCGGACCCCATGCCGATGCCTGGACCCACCACGATCATCCTCCCGCTCCGCGTCCATGTCCTCTCGTCGGCCGCCAGTCAACTGGACGCCACGTCGAGCGACTCAGATGTTCTGACCCTGATCGCCAGGGTAAACGAGATCTGGAATCACGCCGCCATACACTTCGAACTCGAATCGATCGTCCGGGAGCCGCTTGTCGACGGGGCGCTTGTGCCGACCCTGGATGCGGGCGGGACGGTCACGACGACACAAATCGGGGCAGCTCTTCCCGTGGGCAGTCTCCTGACCAGCGGCTGGAACCTGTTTATCGTGCGGGACCTCACGTCCGCCACCGGCGTGCCCGGCGTATTCTTCCCCACGATCGCGGCCGCCACGACTTCGGAGGTGGATCCGGCCGGAGTCGGTGATCCAGGCCGGATAGCGGCCCATGAGCTGGGCCATTCTCTCACGCTGGCGCACGTCACATGCACGGCGGAGGGCAACCTGATGGCTCCCGGCTGCGCCAGCGCCGACCGGGGACGGCTGGCCGAGGCCCAGATTGCGGCAGCTCGCGCCCAGGCCGAGACTGGATCTCCAGTAACGTTCTGACCTCATTCCGGGCAAACAGGGGGCAGGCCATGGCCGACAGCGATTCCAAAGAAATCACCCGGACTCAGGCGGTACTGGCGGTTGAGGCCATCGCTGGAGGCATCGCCCTGGTCATGCCTGTCACGCCCAGCAAGACAGGCGGCGACGGAAGCATGGCGGACATGTTCTTCGCCGCTCCTACCTACTGGCAGGAAGTGCTTGTACTCTTCGTGCTGGGCAATGTGTTGCTGGCGATCTTGATCCTGATCGCCAGAATCACGAACAAGCGCGCGAGGCGGACCGAGCGTTAAAGCTCCAGTACCCGAGTTCTAGTATTTCGCCGGGACGAAGGTCTGGTCCGCCAGAGGTGGCCGTACATAGGCGCCGCTGTCCTGGCGAGGGGGCATCTCGAGTGCAGGCCGCTCGATTTCCTCATACGGAATCACACTCAGCAGGTGGCTGATGCAGTTGAGCCGGGCCCGCTTCTTATCGTCGGCGTCTACCACATACCAGGGCGCCTGCTTGATGTCGGTGTGGGCGAACATCTCATCTTTGGCTTTCGAGTAGTCGAGCCAGCGCCGGCGTGATTCAAGGTCCATGTCGCTCAGCTTCCAGCGCTTCTTCGGATCGCGGATACGGCTCTGAAAGCGGCGCTCCTGTTCCTCGTCACTGACCGAGAACCAGTACTTAATGAGGATAATTCCGGAGCGGACCAGCATGCGTTCGAACTCGGGGCAGGTTCGCATGAACTCCTGGTACTCCGCATCCGTGCAGAATCCCATGACCCTTTCGACTCCGGCCCGGTTGTACCAGCTGCGGTCGAACATCACCATCTCACCGGCGGCGGGCAGGTACGGCACATAGCGCTGGAAGTACCACTGGGTCTTTTCCTTCTCGGTAGGGGTGCCCAGGGCTACCGTGCGCACGATGCGCGGATTGAGACGCTCGGCGATCCGTTTAATCACCCCGCCTTTTCCCGCCGCGTCCCGCCCCTCGAACACGACTACCACTTTGAGGCCTTCGTCCTTGATCCAGGTCTGTAGCTTGGCGAGTTCCACCTGCAGCTTGGCGAGCTCCTTTTCGTAGAACCGCTTCTGGAGCTTGCCCCGCTTCCTTCCGCCGCCTTCTGAAGCTTTCATGGGGCCCAAGATATCGTGCTCCCGCAGCCACTGCCTCCCGGGCTCTATTGACTGGAGGCGGATGTGCCGTCTCCGGCCCGTTTCCTGCACAAACCGACCCCCGTGAGCCCAGGTCAGGATACGCGGAAAACTGCTACTTCGTGTATATTCGTCAGCCGCTCTGTAAGACTAAGATTGAAGCACTGCCTTCGCGCCAGGGAGATGTCGTTGATCAACAAACCGTCGCACGATGCGGAAACCGAGGCGGCTTTCGAAGCGCCGGCTGGCCCAGCTGAGCCTGAAAGCGAAGCGAGCGGCGGCAGTTTCATCGCGCCTGACGCCGCCCGCGCCGAGCCTGCGGCCGAAGCTGTTCCGGATTCGGCCAGTGCTGTCGAGCCCCGGATCCGTCCCACAACTCCACCCGACCCGCGGCCGATTCCGGTGCCAGGGCCCGACGGAGAGTTCGACCTCAAGGACCCGAACCTGTACCTGAACCGCGAGCTGACGTGGCTCGGATTCAACTACCGCGTGCTTCACGAGGCACAGGACGAGAGAACCCCGCTACTCGAGCGAGTCAAATTCATCGCCATCGTTTCGTCCAACATGGATGAGTTCTTTCTCAAGCGTATCGGAGGCCTCAAGGAACTGGTGGCCGCAAATATTTTCGAACTCAGTGTGGACGGCCGCTCTCCGGCGGAGCAGATCGAGCTCTGTTATGAAGAGATTCGAAGGCTCCAGCGTCTGAAGCGCGAAACTATGGGCGCAGTCATAGAGGAGCTCAAGGACCACGGCGTCCGTCTGCTGACCTGGTCGGAATTGGGCCCGGACGATCTCACATATGTCCGAGACTACTACCTGCGAAATATTTACCCGCTCGTTACCCCCCAGGCGACGGACTCGGCGCATCCGTTTCCTTTCATCTCCAATCTGTCTCTCAACCTGCTCGTAACGCTTCGTTACCCGGGGGATCAAGAGGTCTCCCTGGCCCGGGTGAAGGTACCGGTGGGGCCCGGTATTCCGCGGCTTCTGCGGATTCCCGGCCGCGACGCGTTCGTCACGCTCGAGAGCATAATGGCCGGCAATCTGGACCTCCTGTTTCCGGAGATGGAGGTGCTGAGCTGCGAGCTTTTCCGGGTGACCCGTAACGCCGATACGGTCAAGAACACTGATTCGGCAGAGGATCTGCTGGCCCACATCGAGAGCGGGCTGAGGCAGCGCCGGCTGGCCCCGGTAGTGCGGCTGGAGGTGGCCAGCGGAATGAGCCCATATCACAGGGAAATGCTGGCCGCGGAGCTGGGACTGGATGCGGAGCAGGACGTGTTCGAGGAAGAGGGAATGCTGGGACTGGCTGACGTGATGGAGTTCATGGGCCTGGAACGGCCGGAGCTGAAAGATCCCCCGCATCATCCCGTGGACCATCCGCTCATGCACGGACAGGGGTCGCTGTTCCAGACCATCCGCGATTCCGGGCCGATCCTCATCCACCATCCCTACGAGTCATATGAGTCTTCGGTCGAGCGCCTGCTGAAGGAGGCGAGTGAGGATCCGCAGGTCCGGGCGATCAAGATGACACTGTACAGGACGTCGGCGGAGTCGAAGACGGTCGACTACCTGATCCAGGCGGCACGGAACGGGAAACAGGTCGCCGTCGTCGTAGAACTCAAGGCCAGTTTCGAGGAGGCCCAGAATATCAGGTGGGCAAACCGGCTGGGCGAGGTCGGAATCCATGCCACGTACGGCGTGATGGGACTCAAGACGCACTGCAAGGCGCTGCTCGTCATTCGTGAAGACTCAGACGGACTTCGGCGCTATTCCCATGTCGGCACGGGCAACTACCACTCGGAGACTGCCCGCCTGTACGTAGATCTGGGCATGTTCACCTGCGACGAAGAGATCGGCCAGGACCTGACCGAGCTGTTCAACTACCTGACCACCGGCTACAAGCCCAAACGGAATTACAAGAAGATCCTTCCGGCGCCGAAGATCCTGCGCAGAGCCTTCCTGGAAAAGATCAACCGGGAGATCGAGTTGGCGCAGCAGGGCGAGCGGGGCCACATACAGATGAAGATCAACGCCCTGGAGGACCGGCGTGTGACTACAGCCCTGTACCGGGCCTCGCAGGCCGGAGTGAAGGTCGACCTCATCGTCCGCGATACCTGCCGCCTTCGGCCTGGTATCCCGGGCCTGTCGGACAACATCCGCGTGCTGAGTACCGTGGGGCGGTTCCTCGAGCACTCGAGGCTGTACTACTTCAGGGCCGGCGGCGAAGAGGAGTACTACCTGGGCTCGGCCGATGCCATGTACCGCAGCCTCTCCAAGCGCGTAGAGCTTCTCGCACCGGTGGAGGCTCCGCCTCTGCGCGCCTATCTTCGGCACATCTTCGGCCGCATGTTGGACGATCATCGCGGCGCCTGGGAGATGCGGCCGGACGGCAGCTACGCCCAGCGCGTGCCGCAGAAGAAGAGCCACAAGACGAGCGCTCAGGAAGCGTTCGCCAAGCGTGCCCAGGGCCGTCTCAAGGAAGCGACTCGCCTCAAGCGGCGGAAGCCGCGGACCGCCTCGGGCTGAGCCTGTCCGAATAGAGTCTAGGCTGGCTCCTCGAGCATTTCGAGCGCCATGCCGTACCGAATCCCGCGGTCGTTTACCAGCGTCTGCGGGCTCCCGCAGAGCTGAGCGATTCGAAGAGCAACCGCGACTCCGGCCAGAATGATGTCCGCCCGCTCGGCCATGAGCCCCGGCACGTCCCGCCGTTCCGCCTCGCTGAGTGCGCGCAGTTCGTTCGCGGTGCTCTCGATCCAGGTAGTCATCAGCGGCTGCCCCAGGACGGATATGCGGTCCGCTTCGCCCTCACCGGTCTGGTCCGCCGAATTCGGCCTGGATCCGGCCAGGGCCATGAAGGCCAGGGCCGAATACGTGCCACCGCTCCCAAGCAGGGCCGGATGGACGCTATTTCCGTGCGGGCGGGAGACGGCCGGGCCCAACAGAGCGTCCACGTGATCCACAAGTGAGCGCCACTCGCCCTCGGTGACGGGGTCTGACTCGAGGAAAGTCTCTGTCAGCCGGACCGCGCCGAGTGGAAGCGAGTCCACCCGCAATACCTCAGAGCCCCTGGCGTGCACGAGTTCCAGGCTTCCGCCTCCGATATCGGCTACGAGGACGGGGCGGGATCCCAGTTCGAAGTAGTGGCGGGCACTTCGGAAGGCCAGCTCGGCCTCTTCCGTCTCCGAGATGACCTCGATGTCGAGGCTAAGCCGCTGACGCGCCGCCTCAAGTAGTTCCCCGGCGTTGCTGGCTTCACGCAGGGCGCTCGTCCCGACCGCCCTCAGCCGATCGCAGCCCAGCTCCGCGGCGAGGCAGGTCATCCGCTCAAGCGCCTGTCGCGTGCGCTCGGCTGCAGCGGGTGTAATGCGGCCATCTTCGTACAGTCCAGAACCGAGCCGCGTGCGGATACGGTCCTGCGCTACGACTTCAATGCGCGTCCCGGCCTGTTCGGCCACGAGCAGCCGTACCGAGTTGGTACCGACATCGATTGCCGCTACACGCATTTCAGCCGCTTTTTTCGGAGATCGAACCGCCGGCGCCCAGCCTCAAAAATAGGAAGCGAACGAGAACAGCACCCGAGCAAAATCGGCCGGGTTGTTGAACCGGTCCCGTTCCCGTCCTCGCACGTAATCCAGCTTCAGGGCAGTATCCCGGGTCGGATGAAAGCCGAGGCCGAGAGAGATCTGCTTGACGCTGTCCCCATCCAGATCAGCGTCCAGATCTAGCAAGTCGAGTCTTGCTCGTGCCGTGAAAAAGGAACCGGAAATGTGCCGGATCCTGCCCTGCCAAAATGGATGCACGGCATCGATATACATACCCCGTTGCTTCTCGGCCAGCAGGCCGCCCAGGGTGGGCGGAATGTCGATCAAGGCTATCGCCGCTTCGCCCGAGAGTTCCAGCGAACCCACGTCCAGTTGGCCATCCAGGGCCCAGATCGTCAGGTCGCGACGTTCGTCCACTCTCTCTCCGTCAACCTCGAAGACATTGTAGGCTCCGGCGTGGGCTGACAGCCCCAACTCGCGTCCGGCCTGCGGACTCCAGGCAATGCGGCCCACGACGGACGGCGCATTGTTGTTGTCCTCGAAGTTACTTGATCCCCCTGCCAGCCTCACTCCATCCGCTGTAAGCAGCCCGTCATCGAAGCCGTTGACTGCGTAGATTTCATAGGTAATCCGTGCCGGCCCGCCGAGGCCCAGTAGACCGTAGAATCCTAGGCCGGGTTCCGACAGGGCCACGCTCAACAATTCGGTGGTGACTAGAGGCCTGTCCGTGAACGGGTTAAGCGGACTGTCGTGCGCCAGGTTGAAGCGTCCGAGCGGGACCAGTATCATTCCGGCCCGTAGATTCAGACTGGGATGAATGAGAGCGTCCAGCGTCATGAACTCCAGGACGATCTCTTCGCCCGCCTCCTCGATCTCCAGTTCAGCACCGAAGCGAACGAAGTCGCTGACCTGCGCGTTCACGAACAAATTGAAGCGTTTCGCCAGAAACGTGAACTCGCTGCGGGTGCCGTCTTCGCGCTCGAATCGCGCATGTGCCTCCGCGTATCCGCCGATGGCCGCTTTACCGAGCAGGTTCGTCAGATAGGGGCGGTCACCGAAGCCGTCCTCGACGAAAGGCCGAACCGCCGCAAGCGGAGCGTCCGCGGAATCCGGTACGGCTTCCTGTGTGTAAGCCGGGGGCGTGGCCATGGCCGAGGCCGCCGCCGCGGCAAGTGCCCATCCAGCCGTTCCTGTGCCGGACATTCTCACGCTGCTCCTCCCAGCTCGATGACGAGCGCGCCGCCTCTCGTCACGCTGGTGGGGTATCTGGTCAACGGTTTTTCGGCCGGCCCCACAAGAACCTCTCCGGTTCGGGCGTACGTAGATCCGTGGCAGGGGCATACGAGGCGTTCGCCTTCCATGTTTACGGTGCATTTCAGATGTGTGCAGATCGAAGAAAGAACGTCGTAAGAACCGTCTGCCGCCGCTATCACGAACAGCGTCTGCGCCGCACCTCCGGGCGCTATGCGAATGAATCCGCCCGGTCGCAGCAGGCGCGGGTGGTTGCGCAGCTCTAAGGTCACTCTCCCGTTTACCGGCCGCACGGGCACTGTGGCCAGCGACGCGCAGCCGGCTGACACCACGCCCCCGACGGTGGCTGCCCCCAGAGCTCCGCAGGTAGTGACGACGAAATTGCGGCGATCCATGCCCGGCTGGCTCGAACCGCTCATCGCGATCCGACGAAATCGATCAGGTTCTGTTGATCAGTGGCAGCCAGCGCGTCGAAGGCGTCCCGCGCCGCCTGCGCTTCACCGCCGTGCGCCAGGATCGCATCTTGCACAGAGGCAGCCCGGCCGTCGTGCAGCAGGAAGGCGTCGCCGTTCAGAAACTCGCGCATCAGGCGCAGGCCCCAAAGCGGAGTCGTTCGCCACTCCCGCCCATCAGCGCTTCCATCCGGACGATTATCAGCCAGGCCATCTCCCATGTCGTGCAGCAGAAAGTCGGAATATGGAAATATGGTTTGACCCGACAGGGCCGGGATTATGCTCTGGCCGGTGGTGAAGGAAGGCGTATGACACGACGCGCAGCCCACAGTGCTGAACAGCTCCCGTCCGGCTTCACGCGCGGGGGTCACTGCTCCAGGTTCAGGAATGGCCAGCATGCGCAGGTAATTGAGCACCGCCAGCACCTGCGGAGCGCCCAGTTCCGGATCTTCCACCCGATCTGAGACCTCGGTGGCCCGACTGGCCTGGGGGTTGAGGTTCTCCACGGGACGGAAATCAGTGGTGATCCCCATGTCCTGGTGATACGCGCCCACGATCTGTTCCAGAATGGACGAGATCTGCGCCTTTCTGCTGAACCGGCCCAGCTGCTGGCCGCTACCGCCACCGGGCTCCGTGGGTGGGATGAATCCGGGCGAGGTCACCCAGTTCGGCCGGCCCGAGACGCCGTCGCCGTCCGTGTCGTTCTCGTCAGCGTTGGCCAGGATCGCAGTCACGGGAATCGCTTCGATCTGTCCCACACCGAACACTGGCGGCGGCAGCCGGACCGAAACATCGACCCCGGGCGGCACCACTTCGGCTTCGGCGCCGGCGATGGCCCGGTCCTGAATCTGCGGTCCGCCGAGATCGATCGCGGGGTCGGTGCCCAGGCTGATCCGTGTCAGCGAGTTCTCACGCCGCCCGCGTCCGTCTCCGCTGTGGCACGCGGCACACGCCACGTCGTTGAAAATCGGCCCCAGTCCCTCCGCCACGGCGAACGCCCGCCCGAACTGCTCATCACCCTCCACAAACGCGGCCAGCTCTGCCGGCGACAGTCCCTCCACCGGTCCGTCCAGCAGATCGCCCGGCTGCGGTGCTTCGGTTAGAACCGAATCGCAGGCCGCCGCGGCCGCCACGCCGCTCGCCATCGCCACGGCCAATATGTTTCGCTTCCAATCCACTGGCTCCGCACTCCTCTCGTTAGGCGATGCCCGTCTGGATACGCGCACCAGCCGCGCAGCCACACGCACAATAAATTTAGTGTACACTAAAAATATGCTACAAGGATAGAAAAAGGCGGCCTGAGCGTCAAGATCCTTGGTACCCCCCGCACCAATCACTATATTTAAAGGCTGGACCATACACATAAGGAGCCGGGATGGCGACACCGCTAGAGCAGATGACGTCGGAAGCGGAAGCGAGATTTGGCCTGACGACTGAGGATCTGGTCGGGCTGTACAGGACTATGCTGCTCTCGCGGCGAATCGACGACCGCGAGCTGCTGATGAAGCGTCAGATGAAGATCTTCTTCCAGATCAGCGGCGCGGGACACGAGGCGATTCAGGTGGCCGCGGCCAAGGCCACTATTCCCGGGCACGACTGGTTCTTCACTTACTACCGCGACCGGGCCCTGTGCCTGGGGCTCGGAGTGACTCCATACGAGATGTTTCTGCAAGCGGTCGGCGCGGCGGACGATCCGGCTAGCGGAGGCCGGCAGATGCCGTCTCACTGGGGGCACAAGCCGACCAACATCGTCAGCGCTTCCAGCCCGACCGGAACGCAGTTCCTCCAGGCGGTGGGTTGCGCCGAGGCTGGCATGCGGGCCCAGACGATCGGCCTGACCGCTGACGAAATGACTTTCCACGATGACGAAGTAGTGATTGTTACTACCGGAGACGGGACGACATCGGAAGGCGAATTCTGGGAATCTCTCAACACGGCCAGCAACCTGAAGCTGCCCGTCGTCTATATCGTCGAGGACAACAAGTACGCCATCTCGGTCCCCGTAGAGGTGAATACGCCCGGCGGGAGCATCTCGGCCGTCGTGGAGAGCTTTCCAAACCTGTTCATTCGCGAGGTGGACGGAACCGATCCGGTCGCCAGTTTCGGAGCGATGCAGGAGGCCGTGGCGTACTGCCGCGCGCGGCGTGGGCCGGCCCTGGTTCACGCGCACGTCGTTCGGCCCTACAGCCACTCCATGTCCGACGACGAGAAGATGTACAGACCCTCCGCTGAGCGGGAACTGGAGGCCGAGAAAGATCCGCTGACGACCTTTGCCGCCGCCCTGATTCAGGGTGGCGTCGTCACGGAGGAAGAACTGGAGACCATGGAGACCGCTGTCGCTGAGGAGACAGCCGCCGCCGCGGAGAGCGCCGAAGAGCGGCCGCAGCCGGACGCCTCGACGATATTCGACCATGTGTATTCGCCCGACCTGGACCCCACCTCGGCTGACTTCGCGACAGAGCCCGCCTTCGAAGGCGAACCGACGACCGTCGTGGATCTGATCAACACCTGCATGCGGGACGAGATGGTTCGCGATCCGCGCATTGTGCTGTTCGGCGAAGACGTGGCCGACGTGAGCCGGGAGGAATTTCTCGATGAGGTGAAAGGGAAGGGCGGCGTGTTTAAAGTCACCGCCGGCCTGCAGCGCCAGTTCGGTTCGGCCCGTGTGTTCAACTCGCCGCTGGCCGAAGCCAACATAGTGGGCCGGGCGATCGGGATGGCCCTCCGCGGCCTGCGCCCGATCGCGGAGATCCAGTTCTTCGACTACATCTGGCCCGCCTTTCACCAGCTGCGCAACGAGATGACCACCATGCGCTGGCGCTCCAACGGTGCTTTTTCGTGTCCCGTCGTCGTGCGTACGA
>JBDLJJ010000088.1:0-11442 GCA_039714435.1 Gemmatimonadota bacterium
GCAGAAGGCTAGGATTGCAGAAGGCCAGGATTTGAATCGGGGCAGGCGTGCGCTGGCGATACTCTCGCTGGCGGAGTTGCTCGGAATGTCGGTGTGGTTCGCCGCCAGCCCGGTGATGGATCAGCTGCGCGCCACCTGGGGACTAAGTGTCGTCCAGTCCGGGTGGTTCACCACCGCCGTGCAGCTCGGATTCGTGGCCGGCACCCTGGTCGTGGCGCTGCTCAACCTGGCCGACGTCATACCCAGTAAATGGCTGTTCGCCGGCTCCGCGCTGAGCGCCGGTCTGGCCAACGCGTCCCTCTTGCTGGCAGGCGGGTTCATGGCAGCCGTGGCGGCTCGCTTCGCCACGGGTTTCTTCCTGGCCGGTGTGTATCCGCCCGGGATGAAGATGGCCGCCACATGGTTCCGGTCCGGCCGTGGGCTGGCCATCGGCACGCTCGTCGGAGCCCTCACGATCGGGAAGGCCACACCGTACCTGATCGGGGCGCTGGGTGGGGCCTCCGTACGCGCCGTGGTGCTGACGACGACGGCCGCTGCCTGTGTGGCCGCGGCGCTGGTCGGGCTGTGCTACCGGGACGGCCCGCACGCCTTCGAGCGGCGCCCGTTTTCCTGGTCGCTGGCGGGCCAGGTGCTGAAGACGAGACGCTGGCGGCTGGCCACCGGCGGCTACCTGGGGCACATGTGGGAGCTGTACGCATTCTGGGCCTGGGTCGCCACGTATCTGACGGCTAGCGCCGCGACGCGCACCTCAGGCGGTCTGCCGGTGCCCGGATTCGGAGCGCTGGAAGCGATGGCCTTCGGGGCGATCGCGGTGGGAGGCCTGGGCTGCGTGTGGGGCGGCCGGTCGGCGGACAGAACCAGCTACGAGAGCCTCACAGTACGCGCCCTGTCCGCCAGTGGCGTGTGCTGCCTGCTGACGCCCGCTTTGTTCGGAGCCAGCTTCTGGCTCGTGTTTCCGCTGGTGCTCGTGTGGGGCTTCTTCGTAGTGGCCGACTCGGCTCAGTTCAGCGCCCTGGTGACAGAGGTCGTATCCCCTCACGCCGTGGGAACGGCGCTTACCCTGCAGACCTCGGCCGGCTTCCTCCTCACCATGGTCACGATTCAGCTGGTTCCGGAGATTGCCGGCGGCACGGGCTGGAGGTGGGCCTTCCCTATCCTGGCTCTGGGTCCGGCGTTCGGTATCGGCTCGATCCGACGGCTGCAGCGGCTGTAAGCGCTTGCGATCCACCGGTTACAGCAGCTGTAGGGCCTTAGCAGGCAATCACGAGATCCCTACCAGACGATCAGTCCCATAACGTTGGACAGGCCGGACATAATCCTGGACCACTGCCCTTCCACGATTCGTCCGTGATACACAGCGCCAGCGCTGGTGCCGATGAACCCGGCCTCGGCCCGCTGCGGATCGTCCGCCAGCGCCGTAAGGGCCGCCTTTTGTTTGGGGCCCGACGACAGATCGACGTCCTGCCAGGATCGGCCGGCGTCCTCGCTCAAGTACAGCCGCGCCTCCGCGGACTTGCCCGCCGACCACTCGGCGACCGACGTGGCCGCGCTCGATGCGAGCAAGTGCGTGTGGCGGAAACCGCTCTCTACCATCGTTTCCACCGCGGTGCAGTAGTCCTCGCCCAGAGGTCCGCCGGGAGTATCCCAACTGCCACCTCTGTCGCGGCTGATATGGAGGCCGCGTCCGGTCGCCGCGTACACCCGAGTACTGTCTACCGGGTCCACCGCCAGCTGGTGCACGTCCTCGAACAAACCCTCCGAAATGGAAACCCAACTGGCTCCCGAGTCCTCGCTGCGGTAGGCGCCGCCGATGCGGACGCCCGCGTACAGGCGGTGCTGATTGGTGGGATCCAGCGCCACGCTACCCACGCACGGCTCGTTGCCGCCGTAGGAGCCCCAGCTCTCGGCCTGTCCCAGAGCGGCGAACCCGACGACTTCCTGCCAGGTCCGGCCTCCGTCGGCGCTGCGAAAAAGCCCGGCCGGCTCGGTGCCCGCCAGTAACAGGTTCGGATCATGAGCATGGGCCGCCAGCGCGCTGACTCTCCCGCCGGCGCCTGGCGCCGGCAAGGACTCCCACTGCTCTCCGTCCGCACTCACATGAATACCGGTCCCGACCGCCGCCACTACTCGATCACCGGAGCGCTCCAGCGCCTGGACAGCTTCTCCCTCTAACGTCCGCGCCACGACCTGAGCTTTTCGCTCACCCGGCACCCAACGGGCCGTCACCAGGCCCTTGGCGGTTCCGATTACCATTCGCATTTATGAAAACCCTCTCGGTACTATCGTGAAGTGGACGTCCTGTCGGGGCGCACAAGGTTGCCACGCGCACGCGTCTGGTCAAGCGAAAATCGGCTTGACAGCACTTCGCCCTGCCGTACTTTTTCCGCCCCTCAGGCCAAAGGCGCGGCCGAGGTCCTGGGCGCTGCCTTTACCGAGGTCTGTGCGCTGCCTTCAACTGAAGAGAATGATGTCGCTCGTAGAACTTAGAGACGTTACGAAAAGCTTTGGAAATGTGCGCGCCGTGGAGAGTGCCTCGTTTCAGATAGGGCGCGGGGAAGTTGTCGGATTCCTGGGCCCCAACGGGGCCGGCAAGACCACTACTATGCGTATTATTACGCAGGTGCTGGAGCCGGATTCCGGCCAGGTGTCGATCGGCGGTACGCCGATAGACAGCGACCCGATCGAGGCTCGGCGGAGGATAGGGTATCTGCCTGAGAGAAACCCGCTGTACACTGACATGCTCGTGTCCGAGTACCTCGACTACGCTGGCGAATTGCGGCAGATGGACAGGTCGACGCGGGGTCGCCGCATCGACGATGTAGTGGCTGAGACGGGGCTCGAGTCTGTCTACTATCGGCCCGTAAGCCAGCTGTCCAAGGGTTTCCGGCAGCGCACCGGTCTGGCTCAGGCAATCCTGTCTGAACCCGACGTGCTCATACTCGACGAGCCGACGGAGGGCCTGGATCCCAATCAACGAGTCGAAATCCGTAAGCTTATCACGCGGCTTGGCGGTGAGCGCACGGTGCTCCTCAGTACCCACGTCATGCAGGAGGTGCAGCTGACGTGCGGGAGACTCCTGATCATGCACCAGGGGCGAATCATTGCGGACGGGGCGGTGGACACGCTTCTCTCCGGTGAGGCGCGAGGCGGACTGCGTGTGGTGGCGGAGATCGAGGGGGACGCCAGCGCCATACGCAGCGGCCTGGAGGGCCTGGAATCGGTCGCCACGGTAGAGATTCTCGAGCAGCGTGAGGGCAGGAATCAAATCGGCATCGCCGCAGCGGGCTCGGCCGATCCGCGGCCGCACGTCTTCCGGCTGGCCGGAGAGAGTGGCTGGGTGCTGTGGGAGCTGCGCCGGGAGCACGAGAGCCTGGAGGACTTCTTCCGGGACCTGACGGAGGCGGCGTCATGATTCGGAACTCCCTCACCGTCGCCAAGCGAGAGTTCAGAAGTTTCTTCGACCAGCCGACCGCGTACATACTGCTGGTCGTGTTCCTGGCCATCAACTTCTTCTTCTACTTCAGAACCGTGTTCATCACCGGCGAGGCTACGCTGCGGCCGATGTTCGATCTTCTGCCGTGGTTGCTGCTGTTCTTCGTGCCCGCGGTCACGATGCGGTCGCTGGCCGAAGAGCGTGCCCGGGGGACGCTGGAACTGCTACATGCACAGCCCATCCGCGGTATCGATCTCCTGTTCGGCAAGTTTCTCGGTGTCATGGGATTCCTGGCGGTGGCAGTGGCAGGAACGGCCGGCGCTTTCGTAGCGCTCACGGTCGGGAGCGATCCGTTCGGCGGAGTGGCGTTGGCCCAATACGTGGGAGCCGTCCTGCTGACCAGCGGATTGGTGGCGATCGGGCTCTGGGCATCGGCCATGACCCGAAATCAGATTACCGCCTTCATCGTGGCGGTGACTGTCATATTCGTGCTGATCGCGATTACGCTCGACGTCGTACTGCTCGGCCTTCCGGGCGCACTCGCCGCTGTGGCCACGCGGCTGGGTCTTCTGACGCACTTCGACAACATAGCCCGCGGCGTCATCGACCTGCGTGACGTGGTGTACTTCGTGAGTCTGACGGCGGCCTTCCTGAGTCTGGCCCACCTGGCTCTGGAGCGAGACCGCCTGAACCGGAGCGGCGGCGCGTACCGGCGCCTGTGGATCGGAACGGCCGGCATTCTGGCCATCTGTCTGGTAGTGAACCTGCTCGGACAGCACATCCGCGGCCGGCTGGACCTGACGCCGGGCGGCGCCTATACGCTGTCGGAACCGACCAGGACTGTTTTGCGCGACCTGGATGACCTGGTCAGCATTCGCCTGTTCGCCTCCCGCGATCTGCCTCCTCAAGCGGCTCTGGTGCAGAGAGATCTGGATGATCTGCTGTCGGACTACGCCGCGGCGGGACCCAACATCGAATACTCGCTGCTCAGTCCCGAAGGCGACAACGAAGACCGGGCGGAAGCGGACAGGCTGCAGATCCCCGCGATCCAGTTCAACGTGCTGGGCCAGGAGGAGCTTCAGGTCCGGCAGGGATATCTGGGCTTGGCGATCCAGTACGCAGACCAGTTGGAGACCATCCCCTTCGTGCAGCAGACTGAGGATCTGGAGTACCGGCTCACGAGCCTGATTCGGGGGATGACGGAGCCGCGAAGCACACGGGTGGGCTTCCTGACCGGCCACGGCGAGCTGGACATAAACACCGAGTTCGGGCCCGCGGCGGAGCGCCTGCGGCAGAATTATGGAGTGTCCGCCGTGGCTCTGCCGGACACCGCGCCTTCGGTCCCGGACTCGATTGACGTACTGATCATCGGCGGCCCGGTACGGCCCCTGACAGAGGCAGCGGGACGGGCGATCGGTGAGTTCCTGGACCGGGGCGGTAATGCGCTGGTCGCGGTGGCCGGGATGGGAATCGACGAAAATCGCCTGTTCACCACGCCGCAGCCGCATCCCGTCCTGGACTCCCTGCTCGGATTGTACAACGTCGCGGTACCGCAGGCGGTAGTGTTCGACCTGCGCTCGAACGGGAACGTGACCCAGCCCTCCGCCTCGGGCATGAGCTTCGTCATACCGTACCCCATGTGGCCGATCGCCCGGGCCGCGGCGGCGAGCGTGATCGTCGACCAACTCAGCGGAGTGCTGCTCCCCTGGGCCAGTCCTGTCGACCTGTCCGCGGCGGACGCGGACCACGTGATTCCGCTGCTGGCGACATCGGAGGCAGGCGGCGTACTTGAGGGAGGATCTCCGATCTCTCCGCAGCTCAACTGGAGTAACATGGGATCCGACCTGTCGCCCAGGCCGTTGGCCGCGGCCGTGCTTCCGCCGGGGGAGAGCGGAAGGGGCCGCCTGGTCGTGATCGGAAACGCGGCTTTCGCGACCGCACGGTTCGCCCAGGCGCAGCCTGACAACCTCCGCTTCTTCGAGAACGCGGTGGACTGGCTGGCCGAGGCGGAGTCGCTCATATCGATCCGGGCCAAGTCGCGGCGGCCTCCTCCTCTGCTGTTCGACAGTGACTCGACGCGGAATATGGTCAAGTATCTCAACCTGATAGGCCTCCCGCTCATGGTCATTCTGCTCGGTGTGGGCCGGTTGTTCAGGCGCCGGCAGCTCATGGCGAAACCGTACGAACGCCCGGCCGTGGAGGCCTCGTGAGCGGCAAGCAGTTGCGCTGGGTTCTCGTTCTGCTGGGCGGATTGGTTGTGGCCTGGTTCCTGGCTGGAATGCTCAGCGGGGAGCGCGGAGACACGGACGGGATCGATATATCGGCCGCCACGGCGGAGCCGCTGACCCTGATCCGCGTGCTCGACTCAGATCCCGCTGATTCGGTGCGAGTCGAGTGGCAGGACGGCTGGCTTGTGAACGGTTTTCCGGCTGACTCGGAGCTGGTCGCTGAGGCCGTGGCGGCGCTCGATTCGGCTCCGCGCGGCGTTCTGGTGGCCCGGAATCCGTCCAATCACGCCCGCATGGGCCTGGCGAACGAAAGCGGACGGCGGCTCGTGCTGGGCCCGCCGGATAGCCCCGGTCTGGTACTCCTGCTGGGAGCGACGGGTGACGCGGGGCGGTTCGTCAGGATTCCGGGCCAGGACGAAGTCTACTCGGTCGCCGCCGAGGCGCTGGAAGCCGCCGACCGGAATGCCACGGACTGGCGAGACCGCATGGTGGCCGAGGTGGATTCAGCCCTGATCGGATCTATCGTTGTCCGGCGTGGGGAATCCGAAGTCCGGCTGGACCGCGGAGCACAGTGGACGGTAGACGGGGCGCCAGCCGACTCCGCCGCGGTGGAACGAGTTCTGATCGCCCTGTCTGAGGTACAGGCGACCGGATTCCCGCCCGATTCCGTGGTTCTGGCCGCAGACTTCGATCGGCCCGACGCGGTACTCGACGTCTATGGGGCCGGACCGGTTTCGGCCGCGACGAAGCCGCTGCTATCGCTGCTGTTTCTCGAACTGGAGAGCGGCTCGTTCATGGTGCGGCGGGCCGATCAGCCGTTGGCCTTTGGCCTGGCGCAGTGGGCCGGATCGCGACTGCTTCCAGGCGCGGAGGCGCTGCTGCCGGCTCCTTGACGCTGGTCTGGCGACCGGCGACCGACCGCTGAGCCGGCGACCGGCTCAGCCGATACCCGGCTCCGTCATCTTACGGAAGTCGATCAACTCGTCCAGCTCCTCTTCGCTCAGCAGGCCCATCTCCAGAGCGATTTCTCGCAGCGTCTTGTCCTCTGACACGGACCGCTTGGCCACTTTGGCCGCCATGTCGTAGCCGATGCGAGGGGCGAGCACAGTCGCCAGGGCGGCCGTGGTTTCCGCGAACCGCCTGGCTCGCTGCGGATTGGCCGTGATGCCCAGCACGCATTTCTCGGCAAAGGCACGGCTGCCGTTAGTAAGGATCTCGATCGACTCGAGCAAATTATGGACGATGACGGGGATCATGACGTTGAGTTCGAAGTTCCCCGCCTGCCCGCCGATGGTCACCGCAGCGTCGTTTCCGATAACCTGCGCGCACACCTGACACAGCATCTCCGCCATGACGGGGTTGATCTTGCCGGGCATGATGGACGATCCGGGCTGGACGGCCGGGAGATTGATCTCCCCGATCCCGGTTCGCGGTCCGGAAGAGAGCCAGCGCACATCGTTGGCGATCTTGGTCAGACTCACGGCCACCGTCTTGAGAGCTCCGCTCAACTCCACCGCGGCGTCGCGAGCCGACTGCGCCTCGAAGTGATTCGGGGCTTCCTCGAACTCGACTCCCGTGAGCTGGCTAATGCGCTGCGCCATCCGTGCGCCGAACTCCGGGTGCGTGTTGATCCCGGTGCCCACAGCGGTGCCCCCGATGGCCAGCTCCCCGAGAGATTTGCGGGTCGACTCAAGCCGGGCCATCCCGTGCTCGACCTGGCTGGCGTAGCCGCCGAACACCTGCCCCAGCCGAACCGGCGTCGCGTCCTGAAGGTGCGTTCGGCCCGCCTTGGCCACATCGTCGAACTCACGGGCCTTGTCGGCCAAGGCGTCGCGCAACTCCCGCAGAGCCGGAAGCAGTTCGTGCGCGACCGCGACTTTGGTGGAGACATGAACGGCGGTCGGGATCACATCGTTGCTGGACTGGCCAAGGTTGACGTGGTCGTTGGGATGGACCGGGCTGCGCGACCCGAGTTCGCCGCCCAGGCTCTGAATAGCCCGGTTCGCAAGCACCTCGTTGGCGTTCATGTTGGTGGACGTCCCCGACCCGGTCTGGAAAATGTCGAGCACGAAATGTTTGTCCAGAGCGCCCTCGATCAACTCGTCCGCCGCTCCCGCTATCGCCTCGGCCAGTGAATCCTCGAGCAATCCAAGCTCCCGGTTCACCTCAGCGGCGGAGCGCTTGATCACGCCGAGCGCCCTCAGAAATGGCCGCTCGAACCGCAGGCGGCTGATCTGAAAATTCTGGCGGGCACGCTCCGTCTGCGCACCATACAACATCTCGGATGGGATCTGAACCGGTCCCATCGAATCCTTTTCTTCCCGAAACTCAGACATGGGCAGTCCGATCTGGGTTAGGTCAGAACTCCATCAGGTCGCCGACTGCGACCTGATTGTTGGCAAACCAATCCTGATTCATTTCCAGCGCGTACATGGCGGGACCAGCCGACGCGTGCATCGAATCGGTGTGTGGATTCATCTGCTCCACATTGAGAATTACGCGGTTCTTGTTCATGTACGCTATGTCCAGCGCGACGTTTGTATTTCGCATCCAGAAATTGCGAATTCCCTCATCGGAATACACGAACAGCATCCCGTGATCCGCGGGCAGGCAGGTTCGGTGCATCAGCCCCACCTCGCGCAGGCGGGGGGAATCGGCAAGCTCCGCCGTGGCGCTGGCAGGACCCACGGTGAGCGGAACCACGCGCACGATTTCGCCGGTGGACGGATTTACCTTGGGTACCGGACAATTGCCCGTATCCGGCGTGTCTACGGCTGCGGCCGGCGTCACACTAGCCGTCGAACCGGAAGACACGCTGGAGGCTTCTCCGGGCCGTTCCTGACATCCGGCTACCACCAGCGCTGTTAACAATCCAGTTCGTACCGCATATCTAATGTTGTTCATCTACTCTCTTTCCTGCTACTCACGGGAACCGGGATGGACCAAAGGTTGCACCACAGTTGTTTCCATTGGTGGGCAAGATGTTCCAAGCCAACTCAGACGCAAGGTGGCCGGTCACCGGCCGGGAGGGTTGCGGATGGTACAGCCCAACGTGCGAATGTCGTTCGGACGAGCCGAGGCGGCCTGGCTCCTGAGCGCTCTGCGAGAGTTCGATCTGCAGGGAGCCCGGAACCATGAGGCCCAGCTCAGCGAGCGCGGAATTGACGCTTTGCTGGACGACCCGAGGGTCCTGCGCTGCATTCTGGAAGGGCCGCCGGCGGGCATCAGCCTCGTTCCGC
Organism: Gemmatimonadota bacterium; assembly: GCA_039714435.1. Taxonomy (GTDB): domain Bacteria; phylum Gemmatimonadota; class Gemmatimonadetes; order Palauibacterales; family Palauibacteraceae; genus JAZDDE01. The sequence goes on from JBDLJJ010000088.1 coordinate 8,901, forward strand.
CTCGTCTCGCCCTGTACGTGCTCCTGCGGCACGCTTTGCGGCAGGCCGACGTTCACGATCGCATGCTGGCCGACTATCTGACGGCCCTTATTCTCGAGTTCGGCACCGGCAAGCGGGCGTACCTGGCGCCTGGAGCAGAGGGGAAAGAGTATCGGTATCTGGTAGACATCCTGGCCGAAATCGACAAGTCCGCTGACTCCAGAGCCTTCCAGCTTCGCGTCCACCTGGGCAATTATTCTTTGTGGCTGAGCGGGCTGTTTCCCGACTACATCGTAGCTCGCCGGCACAGGCGCGGCGGACCCGGACTGGCCTATTACGAGAATGTGGGCCGCAGCGCCTACGCGTCCGCCGCCCGGTCACCCCAGATCCGCGATGACGTGATGGAGAAAGTGTACCGCGGAGCGGCTGACGCGTTCGTCTCGATTCGACAGGCCTTGAACCTGTTCTCGGATCGCCATCTGACCCCGCGCGCTTCCTCCCCGGACGACCGCCTGCTGCGCCAGATATCGACCCGGTTTCGGGCCGCCGAAGGTTGACAGCGCTGTTAATCTCAAGCAGTTGAGAATGAGACGACGCCGAGCGATTCGGCGTCCGGCCTGAAATAGGAAATGGAAGCTGTTTCGTGACGCCTGAGCCCCAACCGATGACCGTACTGACCAGCCCTCCGCTCGGCTGTGCGGCTGTGATGATGGAAGTGCTTCGCGGACAGCTGCGCGAACGCGGTGTCCCGTTCACCCACCAGCGGGAGGCGATCGCACAGGTCTTGTTCGAATCGATGGAACATCTGTCCGCCGACGAAATGGCGCTCGCCCTGGAGGCCCGCGGCGAACACCCCGGCAAGGCTACGATCTACCGGACGCTGGGCCTCCTGGTCGAGGTAGGCCTGGCTACCGAACATGACTTCGACGAGGGATTCAGGCGCTACCAGATGCAGGCGGGGGTCGCTCACCACGATCACCTCATCTGCACGTCCTGTGGAACCGTTACCGAGTTTCAGCACCCCGGGCTGGAGAGTCTGCAGGAGGATGCTTCCGGTCAGCACGGGTTCGAGGCCATCAGCCGGCAGCTCAAGATCTATGGCGTGTGCTCCGCTTGTGCGGGGGACGCCGGGCTGTGAGTGAGGACGGAATAGAACCACGACAGAGACTGTGCCGGCTGTTCGCGCAGCGTTCGTTTCGTGAAGGCGATTTCGTGCTCGCCTCCGGCAAGCGCAGCCGCTTCTACGTGGACTGCCGCACCACGACCATGCACGCCGAAGGGCAGGCTCTGATAGGCGCTGTTGGCCTGGACGCCGTGCTGGCTTCCGGTCTCAGCCCGGATGCTGTAGGCGGGCTGACCATGGGCGCCGACCCTATCTCCTATGCCATCGCTGGCGAGAGCTGGCGGCGCGGGCGGCCTGTTAACGCTTTTTCGGTTCGGAAGCAGGCCAAGGAGCACGGCCGCGGCAGAAGGATAGAAGGCTGCTTCGAGCCCGGCCAAAGCGTCGTGGTGATCGAAGACGTCATCACGTCGGGGGGCTCAGCTCTGGAGGCCTGCGCGGCCCTGCGTGAGGCTGGAGCGGAGATTATGGCGGTCCTGGCCGCCATCGACCGGCAGGAGGGCGGCCGGGAGCGCATCGAGGCCGAAGGACTGACAGTCCACTCGCTGTATACGATCGAGGACCTGCGCGCGTGCTGAAGAGCGTCCTCCTCTATCTCAGCGAGCATGAGGAGACGAAGAATTTTCTGCTCCACCTTCCGCTGGGACGGCGCGCCGCGATGCGGTTCGTGGCCGGAGATTCGCAGGACGACGCACTGGAGGCGGCGCAGACGCTGAATAGCAGCGGGTTTCGTGTCACGCTGGATCTTCTAGGTGAGAGTGTGGCTGACCGGGACGAGGCGACAGCTGCCACGGACGAATATGAGGCCAGCCTGGACGCCATCGACCACAGCCCGGCCGAGACGACCATCTCGCTCAAGCTCACTCAACTCGGACTGGACATTGACGAGGAGTTCTGTTTTCAGAATCTTCTGCGAATCGTGCAGAGGGCTGAAGAGTTCGGCAATTTCGTGCGCATCGACATGGAGGGCGCCGCCTATACCGAGGCGACTCTGAGGATCTTCAGGCAAGCGTACGAGCGGCACAAGAATGTGGGCACAGTCATCCAGGCCTATCTGCATCGATCCGAAGCGGACATCGCGGACTTGGTGCGCCTGGGAGCGCCGGTTCGGCTGTGCAAAGGAGCCTACAAGGAGCCTTCTGAGATCGCGTTCCAGTCCAAGGCGGAGGTCGATGCCAGTTACGTGCGACTGATGCGGATGCTGCTGGGAGGCGGGAATCCTACCGGGATAGCTACGCACGATGAACGAATGATCGACGCGACCCTGGCCTTCGCGGCCAAGCAGGGGATTCAGTCCGATGCGTTCGAGCTTCAGATGCTGTACGGGGTACGGAGGGATTATCAGCGGCGGCTCAGAGACCAGGGTCACGCGATGCGGATCTATGTGCCCTACGGGGCGCAGTGGTATTCTTATTTCATGAGGCGCATGGCGGAGCGTCCGGC
>JBDLJJ010000089.1:0-11383 GCA_039714435.1 Gemmatimonadota bacterium
ATCCCTGTCCCTCGAACGCGGGAACGCTGACGCCAGCCGCATAGCTCAAGCCGTCCGTGAGCTCGAGATCAGACAGATCGCCAAACCACCAATACGAGACGTCCACGAACAACAGACTCCGCCCCGCTCCCAACGCGATCGAGCTTCCCAAGCCGTAGTCCCACTCACCGCTGCCAACGCCGGAGTCGAGGTCGGTGAGCGGAGCCTTCGCGAAAGCGTTGATGCGCACCGAGCGAACAACGCCAAGACTGGAATGGACCTCGCCGGATAGATCGAAAGTCGGATCTGCTACGTGGGTGGTGAACTCATCCTCAAACACGACGGCCGCGGAATCTCCGTGGGAAAACAGAACCAGGGAGGATAGCTGAGATTGGGTCAGCGACATTGCCGCCCCTCTCCGCGTCCCGATCGTGCTGCCCTTGTTTCGAGTAGCGACTGTACCGCTCTGTGTCCCGCCGGTCGGCAGCGGCACTCCCCCGGCGACATTCGACACGAGGCCGCCGTTTTGAATGATAACGGGGAGCGAGACACCGGCCTCGAAGCCGCCGATCCGCAACCGCACGCCGTTAGTGAGGTAGAAGGAGTCCGTACGCTCCTCGAAAATGTAGTCCCCACCTGCGTACTGGATCCCCCCCGAGTATGTCAGCTCTTGAGCATTGGCCTCGAGAGGAATCCATAGCAGCAACGACAGAAGTAGCCAGTCTGCGCGCTTACGGCTGGTGTAGCTGGTCACGGATTCGCTCCATGATCTCGAGGCTCTCGTCCATGCGCCCAGCCATGTCGTTCATGTGCTCGCGCAGCCGCTCTGCGTCACGGTCCATGTCTTGGGTCCACAAGCCTTGTGGATCACCCAGCATGTCGCGAACCCGCTCCATGGCCTGGTTCATCTCACGCGCCGCGCTGGACATGGCGTGCGTCATGTCGCGAATGCGCTCTTGCTCCCGAAGACTCTGGCGGTCCTGCTCCTGGAGCTGCTGTTGCTGCCGCATACGCTCGATTTCGCGGACCATCTGCTGTTCCATCTCCTGTGCCCGCGTCTGAACTCTTTGCATCTGCTGCATCGTCTCCTGGAACTGCTGTGCCTGCATTTGCATGCGCTGCATTTGCTGTGCTGAGCGTTGCGCCTGCGGCACCTGGGCCGGCGCAGCTCCTGGCGCTGCCATCAACAGCCCTGTCAGCATCGCCGCCCAGGCCATTCTTCGCATATTCAACATCGTTCGTCTCCGTTCTCATGGCGGATTCGTCTGTGTTCCATCTCCGCACCTACTGAGTGTCCCGTGAAGACGGATTGGTTCCCGGCCACTTTCCGCTCCCGTCAACTTGCCCGCCAACGCGCTCCGGAACCTCTTTCGGCAGCCATGTCACTTAAGGGATAGAACGAGAACCTTGAATTGTGCGCTGGATGGAGTTGAATCATGAACGTTAGATCAATGGCCCGTATCGCTGTGATGAGCGTACTGCTCGGCGGCCTGTGGGCGTGCGGAGATTCCAAGCAGGATCTCCTGGGTCCCGACGTCGCTGATGCGGAGCTCACGACGATGCTGGTGAGCGCTATTCAGGACGAGTACCATGCCGAGAACGTCTATCTGCGGGTCCTGGCCGACTTCGGGAATGTCGCTCCTTTCGCGAACATCGTAAACGCGGAGGAGAGACACTCGGCAGCGGTCACTGTGCTGTTCCAGAACCGCGGGCTGGAAGCTCCAGATAGTGAATGGAACTCTGGGAACGTGCCCACATTCGCCAGCATCGCCGCGGCGTGCGAGGGCGCCTACCAGGCGGAGATCAGTAATATCGAAATGTACGACGAGTTTCTGTCGGCCGCGCTGCCACTGGACGTGACCACGGTCTTCGAGAACAATCGCGCAGCTTCACTAGACCGTCACATGCCCGCGTTCCTGGCATGCAAATGAGCTACAAGACCCCTTAGAACGGACATGCACATGGACAAGCAGACATTAATTGATAACCTGAACGAGGATCTGGCCGGCGAGCTGAGCGCGATCATCCAGTACCTGACCTACGCGGCGAAGGCGACCGGGCCCTACCGGCCACAACTGGTCCAGTTCTTTGGCGAGGAAGTGGCGGACGAACAGCTTCACGCCCAATACCTGGCCAACAAGATCGTAGCTCTGGGCGGTGAGCCCACAACGATGCCCCGGCCAGTGCCCACGGCGTCCACGAATCACGAGATGCTGGTGGCCGTGTTGGCAGCTGAACAGCAGGCGGCCGCCGACTACACACAGCGGGCCGAGCAAGCCGAAGCGTTCGGAGATAAGGGCCTGGCAGTGCAGCTGGAGGATATGGTCCGCGACGAGAGCGGTCATTCGGAGGAGACAGAACGGATCCTCCGCGACTGGATCGAAGCGACGTGAGTGCGCGGTGGTCAGCACTTACCGCAATCGTCCTGCTCGCCGGGCTGGCTTCATGCCGGGAGGGTCCGCCGCCCGCGGCAAGTGAACCCGAAATCGCCGCCGCAGAGACTCTAACCGCGGCAAGGCCTTCGAACCTCCCTCTTAAGGAGCTTATGCAGGGTCTGGAGAGCGACATCGCTGCGGCTTTGCATGGTCTCTGGCTAGATGATCATGAGGCTGTGGAGACTGCCGCCGCCCGTATAGCACACCATCCCAGGGTAACGGCGGAAGAAATGGTGGCGATTCAGGAGGCGCTCGGTGAAGAGTTCGCGGCTTTCGTCCAACAGGACCAGAATGTTCATCGCGCGGCGGTGGAGTTGGCCGAGGCCGCGGCGGCTTCGGCTCCGGTGTCAGAGCTTTTCAACGGATCCGTACTGATCCAGGAAGGGTGTGTCTCGTGTCACACTCAGTTCCGGTCCCGTGTGTCTGAGGCGCTAGCTGCCGCGCAGTGACCCCTGGCCATTCTGCGCATTCTTCGGCCATTCCGCGCAGGTTACGGCCATGCCGCGCAGGTTACGGCCGCTCCCACTAGCTTGATCGGGCTGGGAGACGCTCGAGGCGGCAGCCACGAGAACGGTAACTCCCTCGATGCCGATAACAGCTGGAAGGGAGCGGGATGGCCTGGACCACTGAAGCGGAAGCGCTGCCCGAGGTTTCGCCGAGCCTGGCGCCCAACGAGGCTGTTGCGCTGCTGTTCGAGAGCTACGGAGACATGATCTACTCGCTGGGCCTGAGCTTGTGTGGAGAGCGGGAAGGCGCGGAAGATCTCGTTCAGGAAACGTTCCTACGGGCACTGAAATCGTGGGATGGCTTCGAGGGCCGGTCGAAGGCATCAACGTGGCTGTACACTATTGCCACACGGGCGTGTCGCCGGATGCGTCGTCGACGCGCGGGCGAGCCGACCCGGCTGGAGTCACTGACGCGGCTCCTTCCTTCGGGCGAGGAAGGTCTCATCCAGATACCGGCCGAAGACGATCCCGAGGCCGAAGCGGTCCTCCGCCATGCGACCGACGCGATTCGCAGCGCGGTGGCAAAGCTCCCCTTGGATTTCAAGCTTCCGTTCGTGCTGAAGGAGATGGTCGGCTTTACGCTGGCCGAGGTAGGAGAGGTACTCGGGTTGAAGGAAGCCACCGTGAAAACACGTGTCCATCGGGCTCGGCTGAAGGTCCGCCAGCAGTTGATCGAGAAGCTCCCCTCGGCTCCGGCTCCGGCAAAGGATCATGCCCGGCAGGAGTGCATGGCGCTGCTAAGGGCGAAGCTCGAGGCGATGGATCGCGATGCGGTATTCCCCCTTTCGCTTGACGTACTCTGCGCGCGCTGTACGTCAGTGTTCGCGACGCTTGACTTCGCCAGGGGAGCCTGCGTGATGCTGCGCGAAGAGTCTATGTCGGACGACCTGCGCAGCTCCCTCGCGGAAGCTTGCGGATCCGCCTAGCCGCGGTGGCAGCGGCGCCGCCTATGAGCGCTATCAGGCTCATGGCGGCGCCGCTGACGACGATCCAGCCCAGCGTGCTCAATCGGATTGCTCCTTACTTCTCGACCAGGCCCTTCTGTTCGGCGGACAGCACTGCCATCGCCTTGAGCGATGAGTCCACCTCGGTCCAGTGGAGCATGCCCTTGGCTGCGTGTGCGGCCTGCAAGTGGTTGCCGACGGCTTCAGCGTCTGGCTCCTCCTCCGCCAAAGCCGCTTTCATGGCCATCTTGTGCTCCTTGTGCAGGGCTTCGGTTTCAGTACGGACCGTGCTCAGATGTGTCTGTATTTCCTCGATCTCCGTGACCTGCCCGGCACTCAAGCCGAGTTCCTCGGCCCGCCCCAGCAAGGTCGCAGGAGCATAACCCTGCAAACGGGGCATCATCTGCAGAGGACCGCCGCCACCTCCGGCCTTCATTTGTCCCGCTTTCTCCATCCGTCCGGCATGCTGTCCTCTCTTGCCCGTGGCCTCCTGGGCCGCAAGACTCGATACGCCGAACAGGGCCACCATCGCCCCCAGTATTACAGCTTTTCTAATCATGATCCCACCCTCTCTTGTAATTCTGCTCTATTGTTTCGACAGTTCACCGACCGTTGATGTTAGCCTGCACTCTCTTTGGTGACACGTGAGGGTGCGATGGTTCCCGGCGTACTCCAGACGTCCGACTCCAGGCCGTCGCGTGCAAGCTCGGGCCCTTCTATGCATATTCTCGCCCCGCGGTGTCTCTACTAGCGAGGGCACCAGTTATTCAGGGCGCCGGTGGCTGCCTGCGGAGAGGAATCTCCGGAATGCGAGTCTTCACAATGTTACATACGATGCGGCTTCTAGGTGTAGTGATCCTCGCCGCGGCATGCGGACCGACGCAGCAGGCTGAAGTCACTCCAGGCACTCCAGCGGGCGATGCACAGGCCTATGTTGCGGCTGACGCCGATTTCATGCGAGACATGATCGGACACCACGCACAGGCGATCGAAATGGCGAGTCTTGTCGCGGACCGTAGCGACAGCGAGACAATGGGGCTGCTGGCCCGCCGCATAGACGAGTCGCAGGTGTTCGAGATCGGACTGATGCACAGATGGCTGAACGCCCGCGGCCTGGACAGCGCGACGAGCCGCGGAATGGCAGGGATGGCTGGGATGGCCGGCATGGCGACTCCCGAACAGATGGCCGAGTTGGCGGATTCGGAGGACACGGCCTTCGACAGACTTTTTCTGGAGCTGATGATCAGGCACCACGACGGAGCCCTCACGATGCTCGATGCTCTCGCATCGGCAGAGGGCGGAGGACAAGAGCTGGAAGTGTTCCAGCTTATTTCGCATATCGATGCTGACCAGCGCGCCGAAATCGCGCGTATGCAGCGTATGCTCAACGCACTTCAGTGAGGTTGGAGATGAAAGCAGTTGTGAAGACCCTTTTCGCAGCCGTCGCTTTTTCCGCGGCTGGCTGCGCTTCATCGAACGTACCGGGACCGGCGGCTGATGCGAACGCAGAACAGACGGTAGATCTGCCGGCCGCCGAAGCTGCGGTTCCGTCCGATCCGCGTGTCGGACTCTCGGCCGGATGGTCGGATGCCGGAGTAGCCGTTGACGGTATGGAACTCGTCGCGCACTTGAATCGGCCGGAAGGATTCGAGGACCGGGAGAACCTGGGCAGCTTCGCCTTCGCCAATACCGACATCGCGTTCGCGGGCGACCACCTGTTCATGGGAAGCTACCGGGGATTCAATATCTACGACATCTCCAACCCGCTGCAGCCCCGCGTCACGACGTCCTTTGTCTGCCCCGGCGGCCAGGGGGACCTGTCGGTGCACGGAAATCTGATGTTCATGTCGGTGGAAGCGCCTAACGGCCGCCTCGACTGCGGAGAAGACGCGCCGACCGAATCGGTCAGCGCGGAGCGATTCCGGGGCGTGCGCATTTTTGACATCAGCGACATCGAGAACCCGCAGCAGGTCGGTGGCGTGCAGACGTGCCGCGGCTCGCACACGCACACGCTCGTTCTCGATCCTGACGATGACTCACACGTCTACATCTACGTGCAGGGCACGGGCGGCGTGCGGCCGGCGGAAGAGCTGGCCGGCTGCACCAGCGGAGCGCCTGACGAGGATCCGAACACCGCGTTGTTCCGGATCGAGATCATCGAGGTTCCTCTAGCGGCGCCAGCCGAGGCCCGCATCGTGAACGCACCGCGCATTTTCGCGGACGCGGAAACCGGCGCCATAGCCGGCTTGTGGCCGGGAGGGGAGCACGGAGAGGGATCCCAGACTACGAGCACCACGAACCAGTGCCACGACATCACCGTGTACCAGGAGCTAGGCCTGGCAGCGGGCGCCTGTTCGGGCAACGGCATCCTGCTCGACATCAGTGACCCCGCCAACCCGGTGCGGATCGACGAAGTGATGGATCCGAATTTCGCTTACTGGCACTCTGCCACGTTCTCCAACGACGGTTCGACCGTGCTTTTCACCGACGAATGGGGCGGCGGTGGCGCGCCTCGGTGCCTGGCGACCGATAAGCCGGAGTGGGGTGCGAACGCTTTCTTCGACCGCTCCAGCGGCAAGATGGAATTCACGGGCTACTTCAAGCTCCCCGCCGCGCAGACCGCGCAGGAAAACTGCGTGGCGCACAACGGATCACTGATTCCAGTGCCGGGACGAGATATCTTCGTCCAGGCCTGGTATCAGGGCGGCATATCAGTGATCGACTTCACCGATCCGACCAATCCGATGGAAATGGCCTACTTCGATCGCGGACCCAACGTCGCGTCTGAGCTCGTGCTGGGCGGTTTCTGGTCGACCTACTGGTACAATGGGGCCATCTACGGCTCAGAGATTCTGCGCGGGCTGGATGTATTCCAGCTGACTCCGGGAGAGTATCTGACGCAGAACGAAATCGACGCTGCGAATCTCGTCCAGGTCGACGTGTTCAATCCGCAGACGCAGACGCGCATCACGTGGCCTCAGGATCTCGTCGTGGCACGGGCCCTGATGGATCAGCTCCAGCGCCACAGTGACCTGCCGGCCGGCGCTGTAGATGGTCTGGCGGGTGAACTGAGCAGGATCGGAGAGCTGTCCGGCGCGGATCAGACCGCCGGCATGGCCGGTCTGGCGGCTGCGGTAGGCGACCTGTCGGGCAGCGCCGAGGCGGGCTCGCCGGACGCACGTCGTTTGGAGCTGCTGCGAGAGACGCTAGGGGGCTAAGCTCCGGTTTGCTTCGGCGGCAGGACTGGGGCTCGCAGCAGACCGAAGTTCAGCTCCGGTTTGCTTCGGCGGCGGCCTCCTGAAGCAGCCTCGATCGAGTCTCGGAAAGAGGAATTGTGCCCCCGGGCGTTAAGAGCCCGGGGGGCAACTGGCGTGGATCCAGCCCTGACAGCCGCTGATAGATGACGAGCGCGGCTAGGTACGTGCCCATCGGGCTGGGGTGGAAGTCGTCGGGTCCATATAGAATCAAATCTGGATCCTGGACCCAGGCCTGGCGCCATGCATCGCCGGCAGGCAGGAGAAGTCCGCCGGCTCGATCCGCTGCAATGCGGTGCGACCGGGAGACTCCATCGAAATCGAAGGCGCGGGCTGCCGACGGCCAGACCATGTAGACAGCCAGCTGCCCTCGTGCCCGCTCGATTTCGGCTCCCAGTCGTCGGCTGAACTCGATCAGGGAGGGCCTTCCTTCGGTCGCGGACGGCCCTTGCTGAACCACCACCACGTCCCAGCCACCGGCCGCTATCCGCGAGCGTGCCGTTCCTTCCGACCAATGATCCTCGAGCCCGAAATTCGGAAACGCGACGGTCTCGGTGTAGACGGAGCCCAGCTCTCCGTATTCCGCGAGGAGGTGTTCGACAATACCGGGAAGATCGTTCGTGTACGTAAGGCTATTCCCGACGAAAAGCACTGCGAAGTCTGCCTGATGCGGCGTCTCGGCTGTCTGCGAAGCCACGGCGTAGGGGCTGCTGGTACAGAGAGCAGTCAGGATAGCTAGTCTGGTTATCATCATCAGCGTCCCATTCCGGGTTGCTACCACTACCGCGCCCGCCACGAGGGTTGGGTTTCCTCATTCCTGCCCGGGATCTGTGTGAACAGGCCGAGTCCCACCTCGGAAACCCAGATCCCTGAACCTGTAGCTGGATCGGCCGCTGCCACGGCGAGCCATCGGCCATCAGGAGACCAGGCGAGGCCTGTGGCGGACGGCGGCGCTTGGGTGAGTACATCCAGCGAGCCCGTGGCCGGGTTTAGTACAGTGACCTCGGCGTCTCCCGAACCCAGGCCCGAGGGCCAGGAAACAAAGGCAACCGTGGAGTTGCTGCGCCAGACTGGCGCCAACTGGTCTCCCGGCGCCGCGTAAAGGGGCGAAACGCTACCGCTGGCGAGATCCAGCATGAACAGGTCGAAATCGCCCGAGCGGTCGTCGGCAAACGCCAGGCCTAGCCCGTCCGGCGACCACGACGGATCTACGGAATCGCCTGGGCCGGTGTCGAGCTGTCTGATGCCGGCCGCCGACAACTCGAGCAACACCAGAGAGCGGCCTCCGACAGTTCCATCCACGTACGCGATCCGGCTCCCATCCGGGCTCCAAGCCGGGTCTGATTTCGGCTGTCCGTCGTCGGTGAGCTGGCGCAAGCCACGAGTCCCGAAATCGAGCAAAAATATCTCGGACGGTCCCGTCCTTGTTGAGATAAAGACGACCTGCTGGCCATCGGGTGATGCATCCGGATCGGTGTCGGAGGCCGGGTCGAACGTAAGGCGAACCGGATCGGCTCCGTCACCGTTTGCGGCATGCAGCTCCGGATTTCCGTCGCGCGTCGAACTGTAAACGAGTTGGGGTCCGCAGTCTACGTTGAGCGTGATCGGAGTGATCAAGTCGGGACGAACGGTCACCGTCGAGATAGCCTGGCGCGCCTCGCACTGAGGCGCCAACTCCGCGAGTTCTACTGTGTGTGTGCCCTCCTCCACGTTTTCGATGAAGATCATGGCGTTTGGTGGAGTCGTCATCTCTCGCGACCCATCGATTCGGACGACGTAGCCGTCTGTATCACGATCGATTCCGGTCGTCGAATTCGTAACCTCGATCCCTCCCGTGCCGGGAGGGCATGCAACAGTGAATCGAACCGACTCGGTTTCGGCCGGCCGCAGGTCGAGATCGAGGAAGGATCCTCCCGCGGCGCTGCAGCCCACCGTGAGGCCGAGTAGCTCCAGGCTAGCTGAACCGGTTGGCAAGTCGTCGAATACGACCGAAGAGCTGTCTGAAGGAACTATCTCCGTGCGCCCGGCCACCGTTAGCTGAAGCTGTAGCTCGCCGCTCCGAACGTCGGCGCGAAATACGCGCACCTCGACGGCCGCAAAGGCCGTCTCCGTGTTCATAGCTGTGGGCGCCGAGCAGCCTAACAGGGCTGATAAGCAGGCCGAAGCGATGAGACACGGCGGCGGGCCGCTGCGCAGATTCATGACCTGACTACCCTTATGCACCGGACGATTGTTCCCTCGGAGGTTGCCGGGCCGCCACGCAATCTTTTCCCATCCCTCACCGAAGCGACCGTTGCGTGAGTGCCCGCCGAGCGTCTCGGGCGCGCAACACCGCCTGTCCGCGCTCGTAACTAGCATCCATTACAACACTTCTGGGCACGATGTATAAGCTGCATTCTGGTACGATCGTTGCCACAGGAGTTCGGGATGTTGGCGGAGCGCCGGCAGGTGGCAGGTTTGGAAAGACGAGCGGGCGGAAGGCGGTGTGCTATGAAGGTCAACAATATCGTGGGACTCGGTCTCGCTGTTTCCCTTCTCGCAGCGTGCGAGAGTGTTCCCACGGCTCCGAACCAAACGGAGCAAGCACCGTTACAGGCCGGCGGTAGCGGCTCTGTACAGATGAATTCGCAGATCCTCGGCGGAACGCCGTTGATTTGGGACGGAAACGGCCACGCCTACGACGCGATTGAGATTCCGTTCGGAATAAGTTGGGTTACGGCTCGTGATCTGGCGGCGGCCAGTCAGCTCGACGGATGCTTCGGACATCTGGCGACGCTCACTTCGGCGGAAGAGAACGCGTTCGTGGCGGAGAATCTCAGTCAGGCTCTTCCTAGCGGCCAGCGCGGGTTCTGGATCGGTGCCTTGCAGCCGCCCGGCGGCGACGAACCGGCCGGAGGATGGACCTGGGTCACGGGCGAACCCTTCGAGTTCACGAACTGGAACGCTCCGTCTGAGCCGAACAACTGGGGCTCGGGCGAGGACGCCGTCCACCTCTGGGACAACGGGGCCGGCGTATGGAACGATCTCGGTCGCTTCGACAATACGCCCGGGTATGTCGTCGAATTCGCCAGCGCCTGCACGGCTGAGGTCGAGGAGATCCTGGTCGGCATAAGCCTCGGGGGTGACGCGGGGCCGAGGCCCATCAACCCGCGCAGCTGGGGTGTGGTCACCGTGGTGGTGTTCTCGACCGCGACGGCCGACGGCGATGCGTCCGACTTCGACGCGTCTGATATCGACCCCGAAACCGTGACCCTGGGTGACGGGCAGGACACTGACGCTTCGGTCGCGCGCCGTAAGAATGACACCTTCATGGCTCGAACGAATGATGTGGACGAGGACGGCGACCAGGACATGGTATTCCAGTTTCGCATCCGCGATATAGTCGCGAACGGCGATCTGGAGCCGGGCGCCGCGGAGCTTGTGCTCATGGGTGAGACCGGCACGGGCCTGAGCTTCCAGAGCACGGGTGACATTCGGCTCGTGCCGTAACTCTTGGTCGGCTGGCCCACTTTGGCCGGCTCGCCGCCCGCGCGCGGCGCGTTGGCTGGCTGCTGGCTATAAACCAACACCCGGTTTCTAGCTGCGGAGGGCCGGCCGACAGGATTGAGTCGCTGGCTGGCCGACGACGCTCTTGAGCGCCAGAAGTATCACGAGGTCCGTGAGTTCATTGGCGGGCCGACACTTGGGCGCGCCGGGCCAGCCCAGAATCTGGAGCCTTGACAGGATTCGGGGCGGTCCAAGTGCTGGGGTCCGAAACGGGCCATGGACGTGCCCACTAGACTGCCCTCCGTCCCGCCTGCCAGCTCTTATCTGAATTCCGTGCAGCGTTCGGTCTCTTAAGCTCCGTTTGCACGCCTGTGAGCCGCTCCGGAGGCCCGAAAACTCAGTGTTATATTGGCACTTCGGTATATGTTCGGTTTGAGTGCCACGCCCACACGGGAGACTGTTCGATGGTTCGGTTCGCTACGCAGTTCGTCTATACTCTTCACGTCCGCGAGACGGTGAGTGCCTATTCCACCTCCGCCTCCACATCTACTGCTGAATCTCCAGATACATCTGCCTCTGACCCGTTTGACGATGCCGACGCTCTGGAAGAACTGGAGGAGGAGATCACAGTGCTTGCGGCGCATATTCATGCCGCAACGCACCGGCTTCTGGTCCTGATCGCCGAGTTCGACCGGAGGCGTGGCTGGGAGCTGGGCGGTCACCGGTCATGTGCTCACTGGCTCGCGTTTCGTACCGGGTTCGATATGGGTGCGGCGCGT
>JBDLJJ010000090.1:0-11354 GCA_039714435.1 Gemmatimonadota bacterium
CGGAGTAATGGCGGGTGAGCGCTGGGCCGAGTCGCTCACCTACGCGGAAGATCTGGTAGCGCCGGAGTCGGACGTTCAGCGCTGGATTCGGCATGAAATGGAAGCACGCGGCTTTCCGATGATTCAGGTCTCGGCCCTGGAAGGCCGCCTGCTTGGCTTCTTCTGTGCGGCCGTCGGCGCCGAGCGGATTCTGGAAGTCGGGACGCTGGGCGGGTACTCCGCGCTGTGGCTTCTGTCGCTCGTGCCCGACTCGGCGCGGCTCGTGACGCTGGAGATCAATCCGGACCATGCCGCTCTGGCGGCGGAGGCCTTTTTCGCCGCACGCGTGTCGGATCGGGTGGATCAACGACTTGGTCCGGCCGCCGACCTGCTTCAGGATCTGGCCGCCGAGCCCACGTTCGACGCCGTGTTTCTTGACGCCGACAAGGTTAGCTACCCCCGTTATCTGGAGCTGTGCACGCCACTGATCAGGCCCGGAGGTCTGCTGATCGCCGACAACGTGTTCTGGGATGGCAAGATGGTCGAGCCGTCGGAAAACGACGATGCGAGCACTGCCGGCGTGCGCGAGTTCAACCGGCAACTTGCGGTGGACGTCCGCTACGATACGTGCATAGTTCCCGTTCGCGACGGCCTGGCGGTGGCGCGGAAGCGTTGAGGGTGGCACACGGATCACGATGTATAACGTACGCTGACTCTACTTGCGGGGACGCACGAATGATCGGTGACGAGCTGCAGGCGCTGATGCGGCACATGGAATGGGCCGATGCTCGAACTTGGAGCGCGGTGTTCGACCTCCCGAAAGCGCGAGCGGATACAGGCATGCGCGAACGCCTGCACCACGTGCATCTGGTCCAGAAGCTGTATCTACAGATCTGGCAAGGAGAGGCTCCGGAATTCCGCGAACTATCGACCTTTGCCAACCTCTCGGATCTGTATGGCTGGAGCCGCGAATTCTACGTGAGCGTCAGCAGCTTTTTGACCGGTCCGATGCCGCAGGCCCTCGACGATGAACTGGCGTTTCCGTGGGCTGCGCAGCTAGTCGAGCAGTATGGTGAAGTCGGGCCCGCAAACCTGCGTGAGTCCATTCTGCAGGTCGCGCTACATACGACCCACCATCGGGGTCAGATCAGCACCCGGCTCAGAGAACTTGGCGGAGAACCGCCGATGACAGATTTCATCGTCTGGGTCTGGATGGGGAAGCCCGAGCCGAGCTGGCCAGCCTAGATAGTCCGGCCTGACCCGCCCGCCACCATACGAGCGGCCAGATGCGCCGCGCCCTGGTGATTTAAACCCGACTCCGTGAGGACTCGCCAGGTGTTGAAGTCCACCGCCAGCCGTAGGGCCGCGTGGAGGGTTTCCGGCTCGGTGTTCGTACTTGGCCAGCCATGAGCTAGAACGCCCACCATGCCGTCCACGTATGGTGTCCAGAGTTCGCTCATGACCGTGCTCAGCGCCTGTACGATGGGAACGTCCCTGAACACCTTCCCCAGCATGTCCTCCTTCTGCTCGTACCAACCGTAGAGCTCTGTCAGCGCGCTGACGAGACGCTCTGAGGCATCGTCGATCTCGGCCCACCTCTCCGGATCGGGAAAAGGATTGCTGGCCGCCCAGTGAGTCGAACAGCCCATGAACAGCTCGGTCAGTGTCGGGAAGTGGTTGTAGACGGTCATCCTGCTCACCCCGGCGAGCTTCGCGACATCCGTGACCGTGGTGTTCGCCGGCCCCAGCGTGCGGTGCAGCTCCACGGTCGCTTCCGTAATGCGCAGACGCGTTTCTGCCTCCTGCCGGGCACGCTCGGTTTTCCGATATGATCGCGTCGGGGACTCAGTGCTCATAGTTTCATTATACACTGCGTATCGTGAACTTGACAGCTTGGACCCCATCTCCTTACTCTCCAGATATCACTTTACACTGTGTCTATTGAAATTTAGCCGAGGCAACCATGAACCCCAGGAGCATCGTCAGTTCGGCGGCAGTCATTCTCTGGCTGGTAATCGCCACGCCGGGAGCAGCAGTGCAGACGCAGTCCACATCCCGCTCATGCGCAGACGTGATGGAATCCGAGGTCTGCACGTGGGTCGTCATGGAAGGGGGCGCCGCCGTGGAGCTGGGGGCGACGATCCCGATCAAGCTCGTAGAGGTGGTCCCCGCAGACGCCGAGATGGTCTGGCCACCCGCAGAACTGGGAGCCGTCCCCCTACCCGCAGAGGCCAAGACAGCGCTCGGACTGGATCACCTGGGGATCAACTGGGAAGCACACGGACATCCACCGAATACATTTCTTGCTCCGCATTTCGACTTCCACTTCTACAACCTGACTCCGGACGAAGTGCGCTCTATCGACTGCGCGGATGAGACCAAGCCGGCAAGGCTTCCGGAGCAGCATGTGCTTCCGGATATCGACGTGCCGGGGATGGGAACGCTGGTAGGTTTGTGTGTCCCGAACATGGGTATGCACGCCGTCCAGACGATAGAGGCCAGCAGTTCTGATCTGTTCGAGGCCTCCATGCTGATCGGCTACTACCGGGGAGAGCCGGCCTTCTTCGAACCGATGGTCTCCCAGGCATCGCTCCTCGCCAAACAGGATTTCGCCCTCTCGATGCCAACGGTGCCGGCCCTGCCGGCCGGGGTTCTCTACCCGAGCGAATTCCGGGCCGAGTACGACGAGGCCGGCGGCCAGTACCGGATGATCTTCACAGGTTTCCAGGCCAGATAACCGACCACATTCCAGGACACCAGAGGCGACGAATGACTAACATCCTGACAGTTGTTCCAGAAAAGGCGAGAGGAATCCGCAAACTCTTCTTCCGAATAGTTCGCGGTCAGTACGGCGGTATAGTGCCCGGCGTGTTTCAGGTACTGGCGGTCGACCTGAAGGTCGCGCAGCCAGCCGGCGCGCTGTACAAGCATCTGCATCTGCGCAAATCGTCTCCCCTGAGCCGTCTGCAGAGAGAGATGCTGGCCACCGTCGTCAACGGAAAAGTAGGCGGAGCTCCGTGACTGGGCCTGCACACGGCGGCGGTTCGTCGCCTTACCGGAGATGAGCACCTCAGCCATGAGTTCGCGACCGATTGGCCCGAGTACGATCTGGATACTGCCACCCGGGGACTGCTCCGCTACGCGAGCAAGCTGACAGAGACCCCGAGCCTCGTCGGAGAGGCGGATTTTTCGGCCCTAAAGGAATGTGGCTGGAACGACAGAGCGATGTGGGAGATTACGGCCCTGACATCGTTCTTCAATTTCAGCGGGCGCTTGGAAGCCGCCTCCGGCCTACCCCCGGACGAGATTCCTGCCGGCGCCAAGTTCGCCGAAGCACGGGAGAGCTGAGGGGCGTCGCTCCGCCGGAGGAGAAGCCAGGCGCGCCATGGTCGCAGTGGCGCTATCCGCGGTTAATGACAGGTCGCATCAAGAGCTGAGCTTTTCCAGCGTCCGTTTTGAGCATCGTCTTGCGGTGGGTAACTATTAGTCACAGCTAATGACTTGACGCCTGTTCTATTAGTGATATCTTATATTTCATCTTCGAAATGATAAGCTATGCCTTTTGTTGGGACAGACAACAATGGACGAGTTCAAACAGCTCACGCGAAAGCAGTTGAACCACAAACTGGAACCGCTCCGACGTTCGAATCTCAGCGAGGTTCCCCGGGGCGGTTGGTCGAAAGCTATCCGACAAGCATTGGGCATGAGTTCCAAGGCACTCGGAAAACGAATCGGAGTAAGTCAGTCAGCTGTCAGTCAACTCGAATCCAGCGAGGAAGCCGAGACCATCACGCTCGCATCCCTGAAAAAGCTAGCACAGGGGATGCACTGCCGTCTGGTATATGCCCTGGTGCCCACTTCCACGCTCGACGAAATACTCCTTCAGCAGGCTCAGCAGCGGGCGAGGAGCATCGTTGACTCAGTCTCAACGTCCATGGACCTGGAAGATCAGAGTGTCCCGACGGAAGACCTCGAGGTCCAGATCGAGACACTCACCAAGAACCTGCTTGCTAAACCAGGCTCCGGGTTCTGGGACGAATGATGGAGTTGGTCTACCCAGAGGGTGCGACACCGATCGATCCCGATGAAGCAGCCGGTCTGATTCCCGACCATATAACTACTCAGGCTGAACTGAATGAGTGGGAAAGCCAAAACATACAGTTGTCAGTGACCTGGGCTTTTTCTCGCAAGCGAGCTGACCTGCTGACGCCCGGATTCGGCCAGGAACTACATCGACGGATGTTCGATAAGACCTGGGAATGGGCAGGACAGTACCGAAAGAGTGACAAGAACATAGGAAATCCCTGGGAGCAGATAGCGGTAGAGGTACACAAACTCTTGGCAGACGCCGAGTACTGGCTGGCCAGGGCGGAGTGGAGCGTTGGAGAATCTGCTGTTCGACTTCACCACCGGATGGTAGCCATCCACCCGTTTGTTAACGGTAATGGAAGGCATGCCAGGCTCCTGGCGGATATACTCCTTTTCAATAACGATCTTCCAGCCATCGCATGGGGAGGGCACGATCTTGATGTCCCTGGCGAGGCCCGTTCGACCTATCTCGCAGCCCTGAGAGCAGCTGATGAGGGTGACTACGATCCCTTACTCAGGTACACATTCCCAGGTTCCGCCGACAATATATGAGTTTCTTTGCGGTCAACGCCCTATTCTGGCTACGCTCGGGTAGGCTCGACTTGCTCCGCGAGTTCCGCCGGATTATTCAAGGAGGGATCTATGGTCTCCGTAGGCGCTCTCTGGCTGCCGATTCTCGTCGCCGCCGTCCTCATCTTCATCGTCAGCACGATCATTCACGCCTTCCTGGGCTACCACAATTCTGATTTCCGGGGTGTGCCCAACGAGGAGGGACTCCGCGCCGCGCTGCGGCCTCTGAACATCCCGGCGGGTGACTACATCGTCCCACACGCCAAGGACGCTAACGAGCGACGGACCGAGGAGTTCATGGCGAAGGCCAAGGAAGGACCCATTGTGTTCATGACTGTGCTTGGGGCCGACGCGTTCAAAATGGGCCCGAGCCTGATCCAGTGGTTTGTATACTGCCTGATGACCGGAGCGTTCGCGGCCTACCTCACCGGAGGCGCCTATGGACCGGGCGCAGAGTACATGGCGATCTTCGGCATGTCGGGAACCGTGGCCTTCCTCGGCTACGGCTGGGCCTTGCTACAGCAATCCATCTGGACAAAGAAGAATTGGGCGGCAACAGGTAAGTCGCTGTTCGACGCGTGGGTGTACGGACTCGTCACGGCGGGCACGTTCGGGTGGCTGTGGCCCGCCTGAACACCTACCACGCTTTCTAAGACACGAGCCCAGGCAATGAGAATAGCACTCGACTTCGACGGCACTTACACACTGGACCCATCGTTTTGGGATTCGGTCATACTCCTGGCGGAGTCAGCTGGACATGAGATCGTCTGCGTCACAGCCAGACCGGAGCACTATTCGGACGATGACCTTGAAGTGCTCCCGGACAGCGTGAAGGTCTACAAGACTCGCATGGTGCCGAAACGCGAGTTCATGGTCAGACTCGCTAGTGAAGAGCCTGACGTAGCCGTCTGGATTGACGACATCCCCGAGATGATCTGCGGCTGCGGTCTGAGGTTTGTGCAGCACCCCTGAGGCGGGACGACTGGAAGCGACCATGACGCTGAGACGGGTAGAGTAGGCTCGGAGGAGTCCGGCGTGTCGATGCCATAAAGCCCAGTGGCTCCGTGAAGCAGAGAAGCTTGCAAGCCTCGAACCACAGCGCGGTACACTCTGGCATGCCTACAGGAGACTGTGGGCCACGTCGCGAAAGAAGCTCTCTCTAGCGGTTGAGACGGGGCTAAACACAGGCGCTTACGAAAGAAGCGGGCGACCGGTCTCGCAGCGAAGCTCTCCGAGGACCGCCGAAGGCGGCCGCAGGAGTACCGGCGACCTTCAGCTTGGGAAAACTAACCTGGACCCAGACCAGTCACGGTGAGCCCCGGTCGCCCCGGTGGGTAACGTCACAATTAATGGCACAGTCCGGTTACACCCGTTGGGACACTCGTCGGCGCTTCAACTCCGCGAAGAACTGCTGGTAGGAAAATACAACGCCAGGGATCGGTCAAAAATTCCTGCCTGCAGCAACCGCCGCGCAGCCGCCTGCTAACCCTCCCCTGCCCGCTCATGGTCGCGGGCCATTAGCAACAGCTCTCTGATACGTTCTGCGTTATCCATGTCGGGAAGGTAGGCGGATGGATCAACTGAGCCCTCAATGACCGCGCAATCCGCAAAGTCCAGCCGCCGTTCTAGTCCATCTGTAGATCGACCAGCCGCCACCGGTCCCCACTGACAAAACTAACGTCACAGGTGTACTCGTTCCGTAGCATAGCACCGAACGAGTTTTGCGCATCCACGTAGGACACCACCCGATACTGACCGTAGCCCGGCCTGGTAGCGATCTGTGACTGCCCCATGCGGGCAAACTTAGCCGTGGATGGAGCTTTCAGGTTACGCTCAACGAAATTCTGGCAGGCCACAAACGCACCGACGTCGGTATGCTCCGGGCGCTCGGCCCGTGGCCGCCGCGGAGGATCTTCTGATGGACCGTCACCGGCATAGGCATAGGCATAGAATGCTATCCCGAGCACCACGACGGCGGCGATTTTCAGCTTGTGTGTGTCCACCTAGTTCCAGGTCAGCCCGAGCCCGAACTGGAAGAACTCGATTGTGTCGCCAACGGACGTGACTATCCAGTTGCCGAACGGCGTCAGCGCCAGCTTCCCGCTGGAACTGATCGGAATATCGTAGCCGATACCGATTACTCCAGCCCCGCCCTGTTCGCTGTCGGAGACTGAAAAACTGCCGACGCTTATTTCTGCGTCGAAGTTAGCCAGACCAGCGCCCAACAGGATAAAGAAGTCACCCTCGCTCGGATGCAAGCGTGCGGAAAAGACGAGCGCCCCGCCATCCAGTCTGGCCCCGCCCTGCTCTTCGGTGTAAACGTGGGTGGAAGCACCGAGCTGAACTGACGGCGAGACTGTCCCGCCTATGTAGGCCGTACCGCTGATGTCACTTGATCGTTCTGAGCAGTCTGAGCAACTGATCGAACCCATACCGAAGCCGAACCCGCCCCACAGCCCAGCTCGGTTGTTTCGGCTACCCTCCTGCGCCGCGAGGGGCGTGGCCGCCAGTAACGATAGAGCGAATATAATAGCGAGGATCTTCATCGGCTTATCTCCTTTTGCAAAGTAGGCCCGAACCGAAGTCCGAAGTTTCGACCATCGTTCCGATTTTCTGGAATCCCCACCCTCGCCACGCCTTTAGTTGTGGATAGCGTGAACGTCAAGTTCACCTGGATACCCAAGCATTGGGCAATCGCGGTACCCGCCACCTCGAATAGTGAGCCGTTCGCGGTACCCGTAAAGGCTCCTATGCCCTGCGTCAGCGTACACTGGCCGTCCGTTAGATCCTCGATGCTCGATGGGTTCGGATTGCTGGACGCGAATTGCGTTACGCCCACCGCCCCGCCCACCTGTACCGTCCCGCCTAGCGTGCCCGAATCTGCGGTGCAGTCTGGACTGGAGCCCTGCGTCCATGTTCCTGTGAACGTGCCGTTAGCGCCCTGGCTAGAAATCGCTGCCCCACCGGGGCAAACGACCTGGAGTGATTCACCGGTACTTGGAACGTTCGCACGGTTAGTCCATGTACCCGAGTAGGTTCCGACGATGTTGGGAATCGTAGGAGTTGGGTTGGGTGCTGGTGCCGGCTCGGTTGGCGAGTCACCCCCACAACCAGCCACTAAGACCGCCAGGATCGCAGCTCTGCTTTTCACGCTACATCTCCCATCAGTTCAGATATGGGGCACGGGAGATGGAGAGAAATGTGCCACTAAATAGCACGTTTCACAAATCGAGGCCGTGGAGACCCGGCCTCCAAAGTATTTTCGCATCCTTTCCGGCAAGTCCGTCCTGGGAGATGTACAGCGCGACGGCCGCTTGCTGACCCACTTCTTGTATAGGTAACTGGACAGCGATCTGTTTCAACATTCCCACTGTCGCCGCTAGACGCGACGCTGCCGCAAGTCTAAGCGGGCGACCGGTCTCGCAGCGAAGCTCTCCGAGGACCGCCGAAGGCGGCCGCAGGAGTACCGGCGACCTTCAGCTTGGGAAGCCCTTAACCATGCGCCCGCATGCACCGATATCCGAGAAGTATGCTGCCGGATGCACCACAAGGATTGTATGGAGGTGCACCCGGGAGCACGGGTACGTTACCGGGAGCGTTACCGCCGTCCTGGACCGCGGTCTTCCCGGCCCGCTGCCCCGCAGCCCGCCGTGACAGCCCACCCGGCCCTGCAGTGTTTCCGCGAACTAGACTGACGGGTCCTGCAGGGTTACGCGCCTTCCTCAATCGTCCGGATCTCCCGGAAGAACAAGCTTGCCTGGGAGTTGCAGGCGCAGTAACGAGCCACCACTATCCATTTAGACTGCAGTGATGGGTCGTGTTTCTGTTCCCCTTGCAGTCCATTAAGAGTTAGAAGGCACGGCATCGATCGACGGAGCGGCATGTTCGTCTATCTCTGGGAGTATAGAGTAGCGCCCGAGAACCGGGCCGATTTCGAACGGGAGTACGGCCCAGACGGATCTTGGGTAGCCTTGTTCTCGGGAAGTCCGAACTACCTGGGGACGACCCTGCTTCAGGATCGTTCGGAGCCCGACCGCTTCCTCACAATCGACCGCTGGGAGTCCGAGCGGTTCTATACCGAGTTCGTGGAGTCCGTGCGAGCAGAGTTCGACGCGATTGATGCCCGGTGCGAGGAGCTGACTCAAGCCGAAACTCTGCTAGGCCACTTCCGATCGGCGGGGGGTGCCTTCTAACAAGCGGTTGCTGCTGTCGGCCACAGGGGGTCGTACGGAGGGCTCGCCTTGCAGCGAGCCCTCGAAGGGACCATGCTGCCGCGCAGCAGAACCGCGAAGCCGTTAGATCGACATGCGGTGGGACGCCAATGCGGGGACCAGTGGCAGAATCGGAACCGCCGAGTGCGGGGCAGGTAACCTTGCAGGGTGAGCAGGGGCGAGGGCACGCGGTGGCGCGGGCGTGCTCCAGCGGAGCTGGCGACCGGCGAGCCAGCAATGCCCCTAGAGGAGTACGAGGAACCTCATGAGACTGAGTCCCCGGTGCCTTGCAGGAACGGTGATTGCGCTTCTCTGCGCTTGCGAGCCTGCACCTCCAGCCTCTCCGGCTATCGACTGGGATGAGGAGGCAACTGGGCTCGAGCAGCAGGCGCTCGCGGACACGCACTTCGTGTGGCATCCTCTGCGGGGCGAGGCTGCGCGCGTGCACTATCGGCCGGGCAGCTTTGCCGCCAGGCACGCAGTCATGCTCACGCGCGGCGCGGACGCATCGGTTCGCCGCGCGATTGAGATCGTGGGCATCGAACACTACGAGCGCCCCGTCGACGTCTTCTTCTTTGATACGAGGGCCGATCTCATTGACTTTGTGGGGGTGTCCGCTACGGGCTATGCAGACTGGGAGTCGAGCAGCGTATTCCTGGTGTTCAGTCCCACCTGGCGGGCGTTCGACACTCACGAGATCGCCCATGTGGTCTCGATCGACACCTGGGGCGTTCCCGTCGAGCCGATCTGGTGGATTCGGGAGGGTCTGGCAGTCTACGCGGACGGACGCTGCCGAGAGCACACCGTGCAGGCGCTGGCGGCGGAGTACCTGCGGCGTGGAGAGCTACCCCACGCGAGTGACCTGATCTACCGGTTCGCCAACGTCGGTGAGATGCCCGGGTACCTAGGCAGTGGTAGCCTCGTCGGGTTCCTCTACGAGACGTACGGTGTCGAAGCGATTCACCGCATCTGGCAACAGGGTGGGGATGCAATTGAGACCGTCACTGGGGCGAGTCTCAACGCCATAGATGCACGCTGGCGTGCGTCGCTTGAGAATGTCGAATCGGACGTGGAACCGGAGGAATGGAGCCGAGTCATCGACGACGGCTGCGGCTGAGCAGTGCAGTTCAAGCGCATGATCGCCTGTCGCACGAGTGGTCTCGCGCGTTACGTCACGAAGCAGTTACCGTTGTTCAGTGTGTACCGTCCGGAGATGACTACGATCTAACAAGGCGATGCACCTGCCGGTTAGCAGATCCTTCAGACTCTCTCCTCCCTCGACAATTCCGCGTATGAAGTTCTGGCCGATGCCAAAACCGGCTTGCTTGAGTTCCCGGCTGAGTTCGGTGGCGAAATCGTCCAGTTCAAGGTCGGCCACGTTCAGCTCTGGAATTTCGATCTCGAACCCGAGGTCGCGCAGACTGATCGAACCTTGCTGGGACGCATCGGTCGCGCCCAGGCCGGGCGGTAGGACCGGCGGGGCTACGTTGATGTCGCCAGGCCGGCCGCCGCCCTGGAACCCGACTCCCGTCAGCTCCTTGCCGAGCTCCTTCACACCCTCCGCAGCACTACGGGCAGCGTCTTCGACGCCCTTTGGCCGATTCTCGAGGAACTGGTAAGTCTCGCGCAGCTTGCCGTCGATTGCCGCAGCCTTCAGAAGTTCGTCAAACTCCTTCCTGGCGTCGGCGATATTCTCCCGGAGCCGCTCTCTGGTGCCCTTCCACAGAATGTCGTTTAGCGCGCCGCCGAACGACTCGCCGAGCAGAACGCTGGACCGCGGCCACCCTGTTTCTGAGTTCACTGTGGGGCGTGAGCTAGGGCACGGAGGTACGTCGCTCGTTAGGCGGGTGTACGGCCACTTGGGGCAAATCCGGCAGCGGTCTGAAATCGTCGAGTACAGAATGGATGATTCCGCTCCCAAGTCTCCGCCGAGGTCGGAAGATGGGAGACGACCTGGGCAGAGGTGGCCAAAGAAGACTATGCTAGCCACAGATCCTTACCGTGAAGCCGAAGCAGTCAAGGAGGCGCGCCGTGAAAGCTGACCGTTACACACGAGCAATCCTAACAGTAATCGCAGTCTCTCTGCTGTGGATCGCGATTCAACTC
The DNA here is from genome assembly GCA_039714435.1 of Gemmatimonadota bacterium. Lineage (GTDB taxonomy): Bacteria > Gemmatimonadota > Gemmatimonadetes > Palauibacterales > Palauibacteraceae > JAZDDE01. The sequence goes on from JBDLJJ010000090.1 coordinate 10,956, forward strand.
ACGTCGCCCGTCAAGACGGCGACTGCCGCATTCGAGGCGGGAGAGGCACCGGTTGAGGTGAACATTGTCGGCGTCGGCGGGCATAAATTCTCAGTCCTTGACGTTTCCGTCGTAGACGTGGTGCTGCCCGTAAAGATTAAGAATTAGAACAACTGTTTGTCACCGCCATTGTCACCACTAAACCCGACGATGCCGTAAGTCTAAGCGGGCGACCGGTCTCGAACCGGCGACCTTCAGCTTGGGAAGCTGACGCTCTACCAACTGAGCTACGCCCGCACTTCGTGAGGAACTCCAAAGCCCATTGTCGCTCACGGCAGACACTGGAGCGAGCGTTCTATTGCGAAGCAATTGCAGCTCGCGACAGTGGATTGTCCGGGAGCGACAATCCATGGGGCGGGA
>JBDLJJ010000091.1:0-11238 GCA_039714435.1 Gemmatimonadota bacterium
TGAAGTTCGTAGGAACTGGCTACCAGATGCCCGGCCCAGCGGCGCCAGTTCTGTCCCTGGCACAGGGCGCTGGTCCGCTCGTGAAGGGGGGTTCCGGGAAGCATCTGTGAACCTAACGATCGCCCCATGTGGCCGCATGCTCATGTTCCGCCAGCCGCTGGGCCAGCATTGGCCTTAACCGGTCCGTCAACACAATATGGTATGCCAACTTCCCAATGAGCCTGCTCAATGACAGCACAGCCCCATGGAGGAACACGTGCGCGAACCGTTCGACATGACCCGAGTGCAGCGAGGCGCCCGAGTGCGCCGTTCGCCCTTCTTCGAGGCGACTCAGCGCGACGGCTGCTGGGGCTATACGGTGTACAACCACATGTTCCTCCCGATCGGCTACGACGATCTGGACGCCGAGCACGACAGGCTCCTGGAGGCCGTGACCATGTGGGACGTCTCGGTAGAGCGGCAGGTCGAGATTACCGGGCCGGATGCCTTCGCACTGACCAACATGCTTACGCCGCGCGACCTGACCAAGTGCGCCGTCGGACAGGGGAAATATGTCGTCATCACGGCCGATGACGGCGGGATCATTAACGATCCGGTGCTTCTGCGCCTGGGCGAAAACCACTTCTGGCTCGCACTGGCTGACAGCGACGTGCTGCTGTGGGCCAAGGGCGTCGCCTACGGCCTGGGCCTCGACGTGGAGATCCGCGAACCAGACGTGTCCCCGATGCAGATCCAGGGCCCCGGATCAAAGGAAGTCGTCCGGGCCCTGTTCGGAGACGGTGTGCTGGGCCTGAAGTATTACTGGTTTCTGGAGACTGAACTGGACGGGATCCCGGTGATCGTCACGCGAACCGGCTGGAGCGGGGAGATCGGCTACGAAGTCTACCTTCGTGACGGAAGCCGGGGAGTAGAACTGTGGGATAGGGTCAAGGAAGCCGGGCGGCCGTACGACATCGCGCCCACCGGTCCCTCGGACATTCGGAGGATAGAGGCCGGAATCCTCAATTACGGCATCGACATGACGATCGACAACAATCCGTTCGAAGTCGGACTGGGTTGGCAGGTGAATCTGAATCAGGAGGCCGACTTCATCGGACGTGAGGCGCTGGCGCGTATCAAAGCTGAAGGCGTGCGCCGAACGCTGGCGGGAGTGGAGATCGGCGGCGCAGAGCTGGACCTGAACATGGACCGCTGGCCGGTTCGCGCCAACGGATCTCAGGTGGGACATATCACATCAGCGGTATACTCGCCGCGGCTGGGCAAAAACATCGGCTATGCTATGGTGCCGTCCGAATACGGCGAGCTGGGCACGACGCTGACCGTCGCGACGCCAGCCGGAGACGCGGAGGCCGTGGTCGTCCCCAAACCGTTCATCGATCCGGAGAAGGATATTCCGAAGTCCTAGGCGAGCGCAGCCGCTCTCAGTCCATCGTCATGAACAGGTTGTTTAGGGATTCGGATAGAGTCGGGTGGGAGAAGACTCCGTCCTTAATGGCCGTGTAGGGAACTCCTCCCATCATGGCCATCTGCACCACCGTGGCTACTTCGCCACCCTCGATCCCAAGCACAGCCGCGCCCAGGATCAGATCTGTGTCGGCGTCGACGACCGCCTTCATGAACCCGCGGGTTTCGTCCGTTTCGATAGCCCTCGCGACCCGGCTCATCGGTAGCTTCGCGACTCGAACATCGAGGCCGCGCTGGCGGGCTTCACGCTCTGTCAGCCCGATACGACCGAGCTGTGGATCGGTGAACAGCGTATAGGGCACCTGGCGGCCGGCTCGGCTCGCGTCCTCGCCTCCGAGGTGAATTCGGCGCAGGATCCGGTAATCGTCATATGCGATGTGGGTAAACGGCGGAGCGCCCGTGATGTCCCCCAGCGCGTACACGCCAGGCGCGCTGGTTTCCATCTGCTCGTTCACGGCGATGTAGCCGCGTTCATCCAGCTCGATGCCGGCCGCGGCCGGATTCAGCAGGTCACTGTTCGGAACGCGGCCCGCGGCCACGAGCAGGTGGGTTCCCTGCACCGTCAATCCGTCGATCGCCACCTCAATACAGCGCCCGCTGTGGCCGACGCTGCGTACAGTCGCCTCCGTCAGGATCTCGATCCCCTCCTCGCGGAGGATCTTCTCCAGCTCCTTTGAGACGTCCTCGTCTTCACCTGAAACCAGTCTCGGAGACCCTTCTACGATCGTGACCCGGCTCCCGAAGCGGTGAAACATCTGGCCGAACTCCAGCCCGATGAAGCCGCCGCCCAGAACTATCAGGTGGCCTGGAGCCTGAGCCAGCTCCATGATCGACGTAGAATCCAGGAAATCGACAGACCCCAGGCCAGGTATGGGCGGGACAGAGGGGCGGGCCCCGGTGTTTATGAAGATTTTTCCGGCCGTGAGCAACCGGGCCGGCATGCCGGCCGCGTCTGCAGAGGTCACCTGAAGCATCCGCTGACCGGTGAACGAAGCCGTTCCGAGGATCAGATCCAGATTGTCTTGGCGCTCCAGTCCTTTTTGACTGCCCGCGCTCCACGAGTCGACGATGTCCCGTTTCCGCCGCCGGACAGCCTCCACGTCCACGGACACGGGGCCGGTAGTCACCCCGTAGTCGACGGCGCGCCTGGCCAGGTGCGCGACCCGGGCGCTGGCTACCATAGTCTTGGTCGGAGTGCATCCCTCGACGACACACGTTCCCCCGACCCGCCCCTTCTCGATGATGGCCGTCTTCCAGCCCGCCCGCGCGAAAGCAGCCGCCAGCGGCTTCCCGCCCTGGCCCGTTCCTATGACGATGGCGTCGTATTGCTCCGGGGAATTCACTAGGAGGCCTTCTTCACGTGTATGTCCAGGAAGGCGCGGATCCATTCAGCGATTTCGGCGCCCTTTTCCTCCAGGGCGAAATGGCCGGTATCCAGGAGGCGGAATTCCAGCGTCTCCAGGTCCCGCTTGTACGGATGTGCTCCCTCGGCGGGAAAGATGTAATCGTTCTGGCCCCACACGATCAGCGTCGGAGGCTGATACTGGCGGAAGTATTCCTGCCACTCCGGGTACAGCGGCGGGTTGCTGCCGTAGCTGTAGAACATGGCCAGCTGTATGTCATTGTTACCCGGCCGGTCCAGCAGGGGCTGCACGTGACTCCAGGTGTCGGGACTTATCTTTGAGGAATCGCGGACGCCATGCAGATACTGCCATTTTGTGGTTTCCAAGGTCAGGAACCCGAATAGCGGCTCTGCGTTGGCCTGACTCTTATCGGCCCAAAAGGCCTTCAGTGGATCCCAGAATTCGAGAAGTCCCTCATCGTACGCATTGCCATTCTGTACAATCAGGGCTTCGACTCGCTCGGGATGACTCGCGGCTACGCGATATCCGACGGGAGCTCCGTAATCCTGCAGGTAAATGCTGTACGACCCGAGACCGAGCTGCTCCGTGAACGCGTCGATGATTTCTGCGAATCGGTCGAACGTGTACTCGAATTCGTCGACCGAGGGCATCGAACTGTAGCCATAGCCGGGATAATCCGGTGCGACCACATGATAGTCCGCCGCCAGAGCGGGCATCAGGTTCCGAAACATGTGGGATGAGGTCGGAAAGCCGTGCAGCAGGAGTATAGTCGGATTCTCCCTCGAACCGGCCTCTCGGTAGAAGATCTCCTGCCCGTCGATGTCTACCGTTCTGTACGACACCGTGGCGTCCACCAACTCCGTTGCACCAACAAGCCGGGCGCTATGCGACTGGGTCGCGGTCGCCGCTTCGATGGCCGGGGTCTGGAAGGTCAGTGTGGCAGCAAGCCCGAAAGCGAATGCCTTGGCGTAGTAGGAGAGGAGCTTGGACCCCAAGCCCGTAACTGCCGGCTCGTTCGCCGGAGCCGCAGACTCGGTGTCTTCCGCCTGAAGCGCAGACTTAGGCTCTGCCGCCGGAAGTGCAGACCCGGTGATCGCCTCCACGGCCTGGGCCGTCGTCCAGCTCGTGTTGGCCAGGAACCGGAAGTTGGTGACCGCGGCCTCGTAGCCGTTCCCCTCCTCTACAACGGCGGCGGCGGTCGCGTCCAGGACAACCGCCACTTCGAAACCGACCTCCAGCAAGTGCCGGAGGTGTGCTTCCACACACAGGTTCGCGGACATGCCAGCGAGGATGACTTTGTCGATCGACCGCTTACGAAGCTGAAGTACGAGGTCGTTGTTCTGAGGCCCATACACTTTGTGCGGGCTGCACACGACGGTCTCGCCGTCCTGGATGTATGGCTTATAGCGCTCGAGCCAGTCGGGACCCGATCCCTCGAATCCTTCCAGGCTGAGGGGGTCCTTACGGTCGAACATGTTGATGCTGTGCATGACCTTCTCCAGAGCGCCCTCGAACTCCCATGAATGATCGTGCGGGTAGTAGTAGTGGGGCGATACGAATACCGGCATGCCGGTCTCTTTCGCCGCCTTGAACAGGTCTTCGATGTTCTGGACAGTGCCATTCTCGGTGACGTTCTGGCCCACGAGTTCCCAGGTGACTCCGTCTGGACTCAGGAAGTCGTTCTGGGGATCCGTGATGACCAGGGCGGTTCGCCTCGGGTCGATGACCATGTCGGGGTTGGGAAGTTGTCCCATGATGCCTCCACTGTGTGCGCAGACTGGCTGCGAGATTCTGGGCTGTTTGATGCCCTTCGACAGCCCTCCCAATAGACAAGGGTCGTGCCACTTGCCACGCACACTTTCGATCGGAGCCTAAGTGTAATTATTAATGGAGTTGTAAAGGTGTGGCGCGCTATTTCGCGCACGAGCGGCGGGACCGACATCCGTGATATATCACGGATTCGCGATCTGGCGCGGTGAAGCTTAGCGGGTTTCGAGTGATCTTTCGATGCCCAACTTCCGCATTCTGGAGCGAAGCGTGCTGGGATTCATATCGAGTAGATCTGCGGCGCTGTCCGGACCCTGAATCTTCCAGCCCGAGCGTTCGAGCGTCCTGACGATGTGCTCCCGCTCAACCTCTTCCATCGTGGTCGACTCACCCGGCGCCGAATCGGGCGGGCTGCCGTCCGAGGGCGACTCCAGGCCCACGACGCGCAATTTCTCGCCCGGCGAGGCGATCACCGAGCGCTCAATGACATTCTGCAATTCACGAATGTTGCCGGGCCACGGATAGGAGCGCAGTTGATCAAGCACTTCCTGCGGAATTGTACTGATGTCTCGGCCCAATTTCCGCGCATAACGTTCCGTGAACATCCGGACCAGGATGGGAATGTCGCTCTTTCTCTTCCGAAGTGGAGGGAGAGAAATTGGAAACACGTTGAGGCGATAATAGAGATCGCTCCGAAAGGCACCGTCGCGGACGTGGACGGCCAGGTCACGGTTGGTAGCGGCGATAACACGGACATCGACTCGTTTGGTCTCCGTCCCGCCGACTCGTTCGAATTCGCCCTCCTGCAGAACCCTGAGAAGCTTGGCCTGCAGCTCGAGGGGCAGATCGCCGACCTCATCCAGAAAGATCGTTCCGCCGTCGGCGAGTTCGAAGCGACCTTGCCGCCGTGACTGAGCGCCGGTGAACGCGCCTCGCTCATGGCCGAAAAGTTCGCTCTCGATCAGTGTGCTGGGGAGGGCTGCGCAATTCACCTTGACTAGTGGTCGGGTTCTCCTATCGCTCAAGTCATGAATCGCCCTCGCGATCAACTCCTTGCCGGTGCCTGTTTCTCCAAGAATGAGGACTGTGGCCTCGGTCTCCGCTACTTGCTCCACTTCATGAAGGACGGCCCGCAGAGCCCGACTCTCGCCGACAATCTCTTCGAAGTTGTGGTTGAGCTTGATCTCTTCCTGGAGATAGACGTTCTCCGCCTGCAGCCGATTCTTGAGCGCTTCGATTTCGTTCAGCGCTTCCCTCAAGTCGCTCTCCGCCTTCTTGCGACTCGTGATGTCCGAGAACGTGACGACCGCGCCGACCAGACTCCCGTCTTCCTCGCGAATTGGGGTGCTCATGTACTCGACAGGGAAGGAAGAACCGTCCTTGCGCCAGAATACTTCGTCATCAATGCGATGAACTTTGCCGTCCTTGAAAGCGGCGTAGATGGGGCATTCGCGCCTGGCGTAGCTGGATCCGTCTGGGCGACTGTGGTGGATGACGTCATGCTGAGGTTTGCCGATGAGCTCTTCCTGCGTCCAGCCAAGCATCTGAGCCGCGGCCGGGTTTACGAAGGTCGTGATACCATCGCAGTCCAAGCCGTAGATACCCTCGCCCGCGGCGTGGAGAATCAATTCACCTCGGCGCCGCAGCCGCTCAAGGTCGTGCTCGTCGTACGGTGGTTTTGATCCCGCTTCCATCTCTCGCCTCGGTACAAGCCTCTCGCCGCCGTGGAGAATACCTAATCTGCCCGAGGGCATGGAGGCGAGCAACTATCGTTATGGCTGTCATGGCTGAGGTCACTTCCTATCGTTTGACGTTCTGCGTATCGTGCGGCAAGCACACTCAAACTGCACAGGGGGCGGCCATGACGTTGGCCTCAGGCGTCGTTCGGTCGGTGAATGTCGGGCGAGCGCGCACGTTCGACTACAAAGGGCAAACCGCTGCCAGCGCCATCTGGAAGGAGCCGGCGGACGGACGCGTGGCCCTTAGAGGCATCAACTTTGAAGGAGACGAGCAGGCCGACCGCACGGTGCACGGCGGACCGGACAAGGCGGTCTACTCGTACTCACTGGAAGACTACGGATGGTGGAGTGAGCAGCTCGGCCGCTCGCCCGACTTCGGGGAGTTCGGCGAAAACCTTACCACCGAGGGCTTGAATCTGACCGACGCGGTGGTAGGCGAGCGCTGGGAAGTAGGTACGGCCGTGCTCGAGATTTCGGAGCCCCGGATGCCGTGCTGGAAGCTGGCGGCGCGAATGAACGACCCCGCGTTCCCGCGTCTGTTCACTAGAGCACAGCGACCCGGCGCCTATCTGCGAATCGTCAGCGAAGGCGACATCGGTGCTGACGATGAAATTCGCGTCATCAGCCGACCGCCGCACGCCCTCACGGTGGGCGATGTGTTCAGGATCTATGCGGTGGACCGGCACGAAGCCGGTCGCCTGCTGGACGTCCCCCAGGTTCCGGACTCGTGGCGACTCTGGGCCCAGCGGTGGCTCGAGCGAGCCTCTCAGCGAGAAGCCGAGTAGAGCCGAGCCTAGGCCGGCCCGTTCTACAAGGTATCCGATTCGCTACGCTTCAGGATTTCTTGTAGGACTATGATGTCTTGCCTGTCCTGAGGTCTGTCGGCCGCCTGCTTGGAGCGGATGATATCGGCCAAACCAGCGGCGAGCAGCTCCACTCCGAATACCTCGAACCGTACCGCTCCTTCGGCCAGATCCTCGTACCCGCTGGTCCCGGAAGGCACGAACGCTACATCCAGTCTGCCGGCGGACGTGAGCAGGTTCCAAAGTTCCGCCCGAGCCAACGCAGGCGCACTACAGTCGAAAGCGAGGCCGCCGGGAACGCTCTCGGTGAAGACGCGTGCATCCAGTTCGCTGAGCGCCGAGGCAAGCCTCTCGAGGTTCTCTTTGTCGCGCGCCGGGGTGATGTCGGCATCCGCCGTGAGGCGCGGGAACCCCTGAAGACGTGCCGCCAGCGCTCCGATAAGCACATATTTCACATCATGCTTCGCCAGGACGGAGATGATCTGCTCCGGATCGAAAGGTGCGGCGTCAGACACGGCGGGCTGCTGTTTCGAACCGACTCAGGTTGCGGGCCTCGAGAAGGCGATCCTCCGGAGTGAGACTCAGAATGCGCGCCACATCGTTCAGCATGTGGCTGTCGGCCACGGGTCTCGGAGCGAGCGCTGCGCGTAGCTCGAATCCCGTCGCCGCCAGCAGCCGCGACAGCGTGGCTACACTGGGGCTCGTTTGGCCAAGTTCGATGCGAGCCACAACCGATTGCGCCGTTTCGGCGCGCCGCGCAAGCTCCCGCTGAGTGAGCCCGGCCCGGCGTCGTGCCGTGCGAAGTACGCGGGACGGATTCAAATTGGTAGACATAACCTATGATAGCCAATCAGCTATCAGACTGCAAGGACCGTGGCCGACGCGTGACCTCGCTGGCCGGCGGGTGCCCTAACCCGCCGGCGTCGCCCTGCGGTCTCTCTTTCGCTCGTGCGTCGTCAGGGCCCGCTTCCTCAGACGAACTGCGTCCGGCGTTATTTCGACCAGTTCATCCTCGCGGATGAACTCGAGGGCGCCTTCCAGCGTGATCTCCCGGGGCGTCTCGAGAGCGATCGCCTCATCCGCGCCCGCCGACCGGATATTGGTCTGCTTTTTCCCCTTCGTGACGTTGACCTCGAGATCATTTTCGCGCGCGTTTTCCCCCACAATCATCCCGTCGTACACCGCCGTGCCCGGACCGATGAACAGCGTGCCCCGCTCCTGGAGCCCGAACAGCGAGTAGCCCGTGGCCGTGCCGGCCGCCATCGAAACCAGCGCGCCGTTTGTCCGGACCGTGAGATCACCGGCCCACGGACCGTAGTGAGCGAACTGGCGATGCATCGTGCCCTCGCCGCGCGTGTCGGTGAGAAACTCCGAGCGATACCCGAACAGCGCCCGGGTGGGAACCAGGAAGTGCAGCCGCACCATGTCGCCTTCCGCATGCTCGACGTGCTGCATCTCGCCGCGCCGCTCGCCGATCTTACGGATGACCACCCCCATCATGCTCTCGGGAAGGTCCGCCACCATCTCCTCGTAAGGCTCTTCGATCCGGCCACCATCGGCCGGACGCGTGATCACCTGAGGCCGCGATACCGAGAATTCGAACCCCTCGCGCCGCATCTGCTCCATTAGGATCCCCAGATGCAGCTCTCCACGGCCCGAGACCCGAAAACGGTCCGGCTGGTCAGTGTCCTCTACCCTGAGAGCCACGTTGCTCTGCACCTCGCGCTCGAGCCGCTCCCGGATCTGGCGCGAGGTCACGAACTGACCCGACCGGCCAGCGAACGGAGAGGTGTTGGGACGCATCTCGACCGATAGGGTGGGCGGCTCCACCGCGATTCCGGCCATTCGCTTCGGAGCCTCGGGATCGCAGATCGTGCTTCCGATCTCAGCTCCCTCCAGCCCGGCGATGGCCACGATTTCGCCGGCCGAGACCGAGTTCGTCTCCACCTTTTCCATGGCCTCGAACCCGTACAGCTTAGGAACGCGGACGCGGGCCAGCGGCGTGTCCTGATCCAGCGGCCACACCGCGATGCTGTCTCCCACCGTCAGCGTGCCGTTTTCCACACGTCCGATCGCCATGCGGCCCAGATAGGGCGAATAGTCCAGCGTCGAGACAAGCATCTGGAACGGAGCGGCCGGATCTCCGGCCGGCTCCGGAACCGTCCGCACGACCGCCTCGAACAGCGCTTCCAGATCGCTCGGTTGCTCGCCGCCAGGCGCCGGCGCCTCGGCGGCCGCCCAGCCCTGCTTGGCCGAGGCGTACAAGAAGGGCGCGTCCAGCTGAGCGTCGTTCGCCTCCAGCTCCAGAAGCAGCTCCAGCACCTGATCGTGCGCCCGGGCGGGATCCGAATCGGGCCGGTCCACCTTGTTGAGGATGATCACCGGCTGAAGCCCCAGCTCGAGAGCCTTCCGCGTGACGAAGCGGGTCTGTGGCATGGGGCCTTCAAACGCGTCCACCAGCAGTAGGACACCGTTCACCATGCGCAGGATGCGCTCCACCTCGCCGCCGAAATCGGCGTGGCCCGGCGTGTCCACGATGTTAATCTTGTAGGAATCGCCTGCGTCTGCCCCGGCCGATGACGACCAGCGCACGGAGGCGTTCTTGGAAAAGATCGTTATGCCCCGCTCGCGCTCGAGTGGATTGGAATCCATGACCCGCGTGCCGACATCCTTGCCGGCCCGAAAGCTTCCCGTGGCGCGCAGCATCTGATCGACCAGGGTCGTCTTTCCGTGATCGACGTGCGCGATAATCGCGATATTTCTTATGTGCTTCACGTGTGTCTACTGTCGGCTAGGTGTGGTGGCCAGGCGGGGCGTTGGTGCTCCGGCGCCATACTTTGATCAGGTAGATGGGGGTTTTTACTGGAAAGCGCCAGTCGCAGGCGGGCTGGACGACGTCTACGGTCGGCCGGCCGCGCTGGGGCGGGTAGTCGTCTCGGCTACGCGGTCACCAGGCAAACACTCCGGGCCAGCGCCGGTAAAGAAAACGGTCGCCCCCGTCTCCCTCGGATATGGCGTTTGCTGGGGCTAGCCCTACCCAAGTCGATACGGATGCGGGTATACGAACCCGCTTGTCTGGATCTGTGGCGAAGACATTCGCTCGCCGAGTCAGTGTGGCGCGGCACAGTCGCCGTTTGGACAAGGTTCATGGGGTATTTCGGAGCCGCCGTCGTCTACGCGGTGCCGCGGTACGCGTACGAGCGGGGCCGAGCAGCGGCTACCGGGAGAGTGCTGGTGATCGGCGTCGTCCTTTTGTCGCTAGCTCTGCTCGCGACCCTTTACCCGTGGATCGTTGAGTTGAGCGAGGTAGCGAAGAGTCGTTAGGCGGTCGGAGGCTGACCTTTACCTAGAGCGGTGCCAGCGATCGTAGATTTCAATGGGAGCTACCCGCCCGAACTCGCGCCGTCCTGCCCGCCCGGACTCAGCCAGCCGGCGAGCGCCTGCAAGCGAACCAGTTTTTCGCCATTCATGTCCACTCTGAGGTGCCCGACCGTCACCTCGGCCTCCTCGCAGCGAAGGAAATTAAGGAAGTCCTGAACAGAAAAACGATAGACGTAGTAGCGTGCATCATAGATGGGTCCCGGATCCAGCTTATAGGACACCGGCGCAACCTCTTTGACGCTCCAGCTTGAACAGTTTACACCGAGATCCGGACTATCCGGGAACACGGGCTCTCGAACCTGAAAGACCATATACACCCAGGCGGGCTGCGACTGCTGCTCACGCCCTTCGTAGGCGAAGAGAAATGACACGCGCGGCCGAGAGAACCACAGGATATACGTACCGGAGTGAGTGGTTACGAGAGTCCGGGTCTGCGCTGTCGCCGTATCGTATCCCCGAATCACATCTTTAGCGGCCGACCCATTCCGAGAGGCTACCGACTCGGGGTAGTCGAGACTATCCGAACTGGTTGACGTATCGAAGAGGACTGGAGGAACGACAGGACCCCCGATGCCACATCCCGCTGAGCTGATCGCCAGGGCTACGAAAGCCACTGCGCGCAGGTAGCGATTGGGCCTAACCCTCACCCAGATCCTCCACGTCGTGGGGGTGTCAACCAGTGTGCCAGTTCCCTGAGAGCGAAGATCTGATCTCCTTGTA
>JBDLJJ010000092.1:0-11234 GCA_039714435.1 Gemmatimonadota bacterium
TTTTACCTACTTGCTCCACTCTTTTTTGATATACGTCGCCGCGCCGGTTCATCCGGCCAATGCGACCGCTTTTTGAAGATTTATTGAGAGCTTTCTGACGTCAGAGAATTTCTGAATTCTTCTGACGCGGAGAATTGGGACAGGTCAAGGCAGGCGAGACAAGGCGACCGAGGCGTACATAGACGTACGCCGCAGGGAGTCGAGACGAGCCTAACGATGAGATGGCCCAATTCTCAAAGTCAGATCCGGTGGCTTTCGCGAGGGGGATACACCTGGTCCCATCCCGAACCCAGCAGTTAAGCCCCTCAGCGCCGATGGTACTGCGGCCCCAGGCTGTGGGAGAGTAGGTCGCTGCCGGTCTCATACGTAAAGCCCCGTACTCCGGATGGAGTGCGGGGCTTTGCTTTTGCCCAATTGTATCGGTTGATCAGTCAGCGGTGCTCAGGATCGCGCGGACCACTTCGCCCGGCTCGGAGGCTCCCATGACAGCGCTCATGACGGATACCCCGGCCCCGGCCGCGTAAACGGCGGTCGCGTTCGCCGCTGTAACTCCGCCTATCCCGACGGCCGGGACGGACACGGCCTCCGAAACCTGCCGCAGGCGCTCGATTCCGATCTTCTCGTCCTGGAGTCCGGGCTTGGATGAGGTTCCGTATACAGCTCCTACTCCCAGGTACGAGGCTCCCGCTTCAGCCGCGCGCCGACCAGCGTCCGGGTCATCGGTCGAGTATCCGATGATGAAGCTGTCGGGTACGAGCGGGCGGACGGAAGAGATGGGGAGGTCGTCCGGTCCCAGGTGAACGCCGTCAGCGCCGGCGGCCAGAGCGAGGTCAAAGCGATCGTTGACGATGAACAGCGCATCGTGCCGTGCCGAAAGGTTCCTTAACTGGCGCGCGATGACCAGCAGCTCGCTGTCAGAAGCTTCCTTGTCCCGCAGTTGAATAGCCGTAGCCCCCGCGCCCAGGCATTCGCCGACGGTGTCGATCAGGCTCCGGCCGTGTGCCGGCTGCGCCTGCGTAATCACCATCAGCCTCAGGCGCGCGGCCAGCTCTGGACCCCCCGTCAATCGGCAGCTCCGCCGGTCACTCAGCCCTCGCGCCGGATTCGGTTCTTGGCGTTGATATGCTCCCGGCTTGTGCGTGTGAACACGTGAGAGCCGTCCGGGCGGGCCACGAAATACAGAAAATCGGCCTGCTCAGGGCGCAGCGTCGCATCCAGAGTCGCCGAACCCGGAGAGGAGATGGGTCCGGGAGGGAGGCCCGGGTTAGTGTACGTGTTGTAGGGATTGTCGGCCACGCTGTCGATGTCGCGGTACAGCAGCCGGGCCCGCGGCGCTCCTAGCGCGTACTGCACAGTGGGGTCCGCCTGTAGGAGCATCCCGATGCGGAGTCGGTTCAAGTAGACACTAGCGATGAGCGACCGTTCTTCCGGCCGCCGCGCTTCCTCCTCGACGATACTCGCCAGGGTCACTAGCTCCCGCTCGTCCAGACCGAGCGAGTCCGCCAACGCGCGACGTTCGGGAGTCCAAAAATCAAGGTAGGCGGTGGCCATGGCCCGGAGTACGGTCTCCGGATCCACTCCCTCCGCGAACCGGTAAGTCTCGGGGAGCAGGTAGCCTTCCAGCGTAGGCCCAGGCACTCCCAGTCGACTGGTCAGATCAGGGCTTCGCGCCAACGCAAGCACGGAATCAGCCGTGACGCCTGACACCTCCGCCAGGCGCGGCGCGATCTCCCGCAGAGTGAGCCCCTCCGGGATTGTCACAGCTTCAGTCAGCACCTGGCCGCGGCGCAGCTGCTCCAGGATGTCGTCCCAGCCAGCCGCCGCCGGAATACCATATTGGCCGGACTTGAGATCCGACTGCGCCCCGCGCAGCCTGACGTAGAGGGCGAAGCCGCGCGCAGTGCGCACCAGGCCCGCGTCGTGCAGCGCGCTCCCGATCGCCAGCGCCGACGCTCCGGCAGGGATGTTCACCCGGATCGAATCGGCAGCTTCGGCGGCGCCGTCCGGCGCCGCCCCGGCTTGGCCCCCCGGCGCTGAACAACCCGCAAGCGTGAGCATCAGCGCGGCCGCGCAAAGACTTGATTTCCTCACAGCGTGCCCAGGTAATCCCTCAGCATCAGCGTAGCAGCCATTACGTCCTCAGTGCCCTTCCGCCTTCTCTTTCTGCGCGGCACGCCCAGGCGCAGCAGTTCGCGCCTGGCCTCGAGTGAACTGAGCCGCTCATCCCATTCCACCAGATGGACGCCGAGCCGCTCTGCAAGTATGCGTCCAAACAAGCGCGCCTCGGCCGCCATCTCTCCCTCACCGCCATCCATCTGCAGAGGGACACCGATCAGGATCCCGGCCAGGTCCAGCTTCTCCAGACCCGCGATCAGTGAAGCCGGCGGCGAGGCGGCAGGAGCTTTATTCAGAAAGACGCTGTGCGGGCTGGCTATGGTCCGCGTCGGGTCCGAGACGGCGACCCCGATGCGACGCCGTCCATAATCAATCGCCGCTACTCTCCCGGTCCGGGAGCGATCCAGCACGTCCACAGCCGTAGTGTCCTTCTTTCCTCTGAGTCAGCGCGCGGCGTGCCTGCCGCGCAGATCTTGTCTCTATACTATACGTGCTACAACGCAGCGCGAATTTCGGATCCATGACAGCCAGCCCGCAAGCCACAAGTGTGATACATTTCCTCCATACAGGAGGGACGAAATGGACGATCAAAGTGCGGCCGAAGCTCGCGGCCTGGTGGCAGGAATAGTGATAGGGGTCCTGGTGGGCGCGGCGGCTGCCCTGCTCACGGCGCCTCACAGCGGACAGCGTACTCGGCGCCTCATTGCGCGCCGGGCCGAAGACTGGAGCGACTCGGCGGGGGAATCGCTCGAGGCCGCGGCCGACGACGCCAGGCGATTGGCGGATCGAGCCGCCCGCGACGCCCGCCGCGCAGCCCGGCGGGCCCGGGATGCGGCCAGCGACGTCGGAACCAAGCTGGCCGGCGTCGTAGAGCGTGAGCGTAGCCGGCTGGAGACCTGAGTGCTCCCTTCGGAGCTAATCGAGCGAAAAAGAGACGGCCACGAACTGACCCGTGAGGAACTCGGGTTTCTGCTTTCCGGGTTCCAGGCTGGGGATGTGGCCGACTATCAGATCTCAGCCTTTCTCATGGCCGTTTATTTCCGTGGCCTGTCGGCCGCGGAACTTTCCGCGCTGACGGGCGCCATGATCGACTCCGGACGGCGGCTGGACTTCTCCGGAGGCGAGACTCCGGCGGTGGACAAGCACTCTACCGGTGGGGTCGGAGACAAAGTGTCGCTCGTTCTGGCTCCACTGCTGGCCGAGTTCGGGCTTCGCGTGCCCATGATGTCCGGTCGGGGGCTGGGACACACGGGCGGTACGCTGGACAAACTGGACGCGATACCGGGTTTTAGAACCCAGATCGATCTGACCGAATTCGAAGCCATACTGGCGGAGGTGGGGTGCGCCATGATCGGGCAGACGCCCGATGTGGCCCCGCTGGACGGCCGGCTGTATGCCCTCCGGGATGTAACGGCGACTGTTCAGTCGATCCCGCTCATCGCATCCAGCATCATCTCGAAGAAGGTAGCCGAGGGTACAGAAGCGCTGGTGCTGGACGTGAAATACGGCAGCGGCGCCTTCATGCCGGACTACGAGGACGCGCTCGAGTTGGCGCAGATCCTGGTGACTCTGGCGGCAGCGGAGGGCCTGAAGGCCTCAGCCCTGCTCACGGCTATGGAGCAGCCATTGGGCGTCACCGTGGGTAATGCTCTCGAAGTCCGGGAGTCGATCGACACTCTGAGGGGCGGCGGGCCGGCCGACCTGCGGGAGGTCACCCTCGCTCTGTGCGCCGAGGCGGCCGTCCTGAGCGGGTTGGCGGACGAGAGCACAGCCCGAGCCCGCCTTGAGGAGATTCTGGACTCAGGCGCGGCGCTGGAGCGCTTCGCGAAGCTTATCGAGCGGCAGGGCGGCGACCCCGGCGTTGTCGAAGACGCTGATCGCCTGCCCTCTGCGCCCGTTCGGGAGCCGTGGCTGGCCAGCCACGGCGGTTTCGTGGGCGCGATCGACGCGCGCCAGGTCGGGCTGGCGGCGATCGAACTCGGCGCCGGCAGAGCCCGCATCGAAGACGTGGTCGATCCCGCGGTCGGCTTCGAGATCGAATGCGCTATCGGTGATTCGGTGGAAACCGGGCAGCGGCTGGCCACCATACACGCGGCCAGCGAGTCCGCGGCCGAGGCCGCCGCCGACAGGCTTCGGCGGGCGATCGCCCTCGTTCCCGATCCGCCCCCCGAAGCGCCTCCGCTCGTCCGCTGCCGCATCGAGCCAGGCGGCTAGAACGGCGCAGCATCGCGCCGGGCAGCTAGAACCGGCTAGAAGTCGAAGTCGTCCCCGACCGAGATTCCGACGGAATCCCCCGGCAGGCTGTCCTCCAGGAAGCGCGCCCCGAACGGGCCGTGCGTTTCGCATATCGTCCGAGGTTCGGTTCCCGGCACGTAGTACTCTTCGTACACCTCATCGGCGGGGCACCACTCGCTGGCCAGCTGCCCGGTTAGCGGGTCTACATCGCGCGCGATGAGGCCCGCGGGTCGGGGCCACTCCGGCGGTGCCGGATGCCGCTCGTAGTACCACTTCAGTACGGCGGCGTTCACCGGGGCGGCGTCTACGCCTCCCTGGGCATCTGTTCGGATGCGGGCCGGCCGGTCGAACCCCACCCATGTCGCCGTAACTAGATTGGGAGTGAATCCCATGAACCAGGCGTTGGTGGTCTCGTTCGTGGTGCCCGTCTTGCCCGCCACCGGCACATCGTAAGGGACGCCCCCCCTGCGGATGGCGATCCCCGATCCGCGGTCCACGACATCCCTCATAATGGACACCATTATCCAGGAAGTGTTTTCGTCCAGCACTTCCTCGCGGTCCACCGTGCTCTCCCACAGCACCTCGCCCTCCGCGTTCTCGATGCGGAGGATGGGCCTGGGCGCTACGCGTACTCCCAGATTGGCGAACGTTGTGTAAACCTGCACCATTTCGATGGGCCGAACCGCCGCTGCGCCGATCGCGGTGGAAGGGAAGGGCGGCACCTCGGTGGTGATGCCCATGCGGTGCGCGAACTGCGCGGCGGTCTCAATACCTATGCGCTGAGCTATCTTGACCGCCACGACATTGATGGACCGCGTCAGCGCCTCGCGCATAGTGATAGGTCCCCGGAAAGTGCCGGTGAAGTTTCGAGGAGACCAGATGCTTCCGTCTGCCTGAACGAATTCGATGGGTGAGTCGAAAATCACTTCCGAGGCGGGCATTCCGCTCGCCACGGCGGCGGCGTACACGATAGGCTTGAACAGTGAGCCGGGCTGCCGTACGGCTTGGGTGGCCCGGTTGAATTCGGAATCGCCGAAGTCGCGTCCTCCCACCATGGCCAGGACATCACCCGTTTCGGGGTCTACGGCCGTAAACATTCCCTGCAGGTACGGGATCTGCCCGTCCGGCTCATCCTCTTCCCGGTCCCGCGTCTCCGCATAAGTCGGAGCCTTGAACCCCGGTTGCTGTTCGATCCATTGCAGCTGGGCTTCCAGCGCGGAATCCGCCTTGGCCTGAAACTCCGGGTCGAGAGTGGTGAAAATACGCAGCCCGGCCTCATAGATCCGGCTTCCGTACCGTTCGATCAGGATCCGCCGGACCCACTCCACGAAATAGGGCGCTCGAGGCTCAGACATGGCGCCGGGATTGAGCAGCAGCGGGTAGGCCATGGCGGAGGCGGCATCTTCTTCGCTGATGCGGCTCTGCCTGGCCATTTGACTGAGCACCAGGTTTCGGCGCTGAATCGCTCTTTCCGGTTGTTTGACCGGAGAATAACGGCCGGGAGCCCGGGGCAGGCCCGCCAGCAGCGCGGCCTCCGGGAGGTTGAGGTCGGCGGCGTCCTTTCCGAAATAGCGCTGCGCGGCGTTCTGGATCCCGTACACGCCGTCAAAGTTAATCTGGTTCAGATAGGCTTCGAGGATCTCTTTCTTGGTGAGGGCGGCCTCCAGAGACTTGGCGACCTTCATTTCCCGCAGCTTTCGGCGTACAGAGATATCCTGCCGATCTACGACTCCGGCAAACATGTTTCCGGCCAACTGCTGGGTGATCGTGCTTCCCCCCGCGCCGCCGTAGCCGCCGAAAGCCAACTCTACCGCGGCGCGCACAGTGCGCAGGTAGTCGATCCCGTCGTGACTCCAGAACCGGCGGTCTTCGATAGCGACGAAAGCCTCGGTGACGAACTCCGGAAGGTCGGCATACTCGATAGCTGTGCGGCGTTCGATCGCGAACTCGTGCAGCAGGCTGCCGTCGGCCGCGTACACCCTCGTCGCCTCTTTCGGTTCGAAGGCGTAGATCTGGGCCACCGAGGGACAGTCGTCGCAGATGTGCTTCCATGAGCCCAGCGCGGCGCCCGTCCCAAGCGCCGCAAGACCCGCCGCCGCGGCCACCGCGCGCCAGCGTCCGCGCGGCCCGAGCCGGCCCCAGGTCCGGTCCCGCACCCCCCTCAGGCGGCTACGCAAGCGCAGGCGGCCGGCGAGGTCACCTCCCCGCTGCGCCAGCCGAGCCCATATTTCCCCCAGTTGATTCAACCTACCCCGTCCTCGTAGCATGAATGCGGCCGTCTGACAACGATATAGTATAGGCGGGTCGCGTACCCACGGTCAGTCCTACCAGAGACGAAATACGAATGTTTCCCAAGGTCGATGAGCAGATAGCACGAATCACGGACGGAGTGGCCGAGGTCATTCCCGAACAGGCGCTGCGCGCTAAGCTCCAGACGTCCCTCGACAGGGGCGAGCCTCTGGTCGTCAAGCAGGGCTTTGACCCGACCCGGCCCGACCTTCATCTGGGTCACGCTGTTTCAATCGACAGGTTGCGTGTGTTCCAGGAATTGGGGCATCAGGTCGTTTTTCTGATCGGGAATTTCACGGCGCTGGTGGGAGACCCTTCCGGACGCGACGAAACGCGCCCCGCCCTTTCGCCCCAAGAAATAGAGTTGAACCTGAAAACCTACACGGAACAGGTTGGCAAGATACTGGATCCCGGCCGCACCGTGTTTCGCCGTAACAGCGAGTGGCTTTCGCCCATGACGCTGCCCGACGTGCTCAAGCTGACGTCTCAGTACACGGTAGCCCGCATGCTGGAGCGGGACGACTTTTCCCGCCGCTATGCCGATGGCAGGCCCATTACCCTGGCGGAGTTTTTGTATCCCATGATGCAGGCCTTCGATTCGGTTCAGCTCCAGGCTGACGTCGAACTGGGAGGTACGGACCAGAAATTCAATCTCCTGCTGGGCCGTACATTTCAGGAGAAGGCGGGGCAGGATCCGCAGGTTTGCATCACCGTGCCGATTCTACGTGGGACGGACGGCAGCCGGAAAATGTCCAAGTCGTATGACAACTACGTCGGCCTCAGCATGGAACCGTCCGAGATGTACGGCCGAACGATGTCCATCCCGGATACGCTCCTGGAGGAATGGATCAGATTGGCGTCCGGCGCCAGCCGGGAGGAGAGAGTGCGCAGGGTCGATGAATCCGCCACAGATCCCCTTTCGGCCAAGCGCTGGTTGGCGGCGGCTATCGTGGGCCGATACCACGGCCTGGAAGCGGCGCATGCCGCGGAAGACGGATTCGACAGGATGCACCGTGACCGGGCGGCGCCCGAGGAGCTGGCCGAATATGAGCTGGCGACTGACCCGAACGGAAAGTTGGGCATCGCTCACGCTCTGCTCAGAAGTGGCTTGACGGACTCGACTTCTGACGCTCACCGCATGATCAAGCAGGGAGCGGTTCGTGTGGACGGGGAGGTCGTGAGCGACGGAAACATGTACCTCGAGCCGGGGACCTACGTTCTACAGAGAGGAAAGCGGCGCTACGCCAGGATCCTGGTGGGCGGAAAATCGTGACACAGAGCTTGACATACCCACCAGGGCACGACACGTTCCGGCCCTCGGTCGCGGGGCGATTCGCTTAGATGTCCGGCAAGTTCAGATGGTTGCCTGTACGGTTTGGCAATAACTTGACACCGGATTCAGCCCCCCCTAAGGTTGCCGACACAGGGCAGACTGCGCCCTGTACGCATGGCATGGAGGGCCTCGTTTGAAGCGGGTCCTTGAAGATAGATGGAGCTCAGTGCGAGCTGAGGTGCTTGATTGTGTTGGGGCGAGCCGTGAGGCCGCCCGTGCTGCGTATCCCTAACTAAAGGGAAGAGCGCCATCGAATCTGCTTTGTTTGCGAAACGGGAGCTTGGCTTCCGGACAGTGGTTGTACTTCCGATGTTGACCCTCGCCGGCCGTACGGCGGCGTCGCCTACGGGTGATGTGCGCGTGCGCAACGGTGTTTCCGGGTCGATGCTTCTCCTGACTGCCCTAGGAGGGTGATCCATGCTGCGTGATTGGTTGAGAGGCTTTGTAAGAACGAGTCTGATAGCGGCCGGCCTGGCGTTGTTTACGGTCGGGCCCGTTCTCGGACAGTCCACGAAGGGTAAGGTGCAGGGCCGGGTCGTCGATGCGGAGACCGGGGCGCCTGTAGCCGGAGCCCAGGTCACGGTAGTCGGCTCCACGCTCGGCAACATTACGAATGACCAGGGCTTCTACTTCATCAACGAGGTCCCGGCTGGCCTCACGAGCATCAGAGCCGAGTTCATCGGCTACCGTGCCGTGGTGGTCGAAGACGAGCGAATTCTTGCCGGTTCTGCTACTACGATGAACTTCGATCTGGTAGCATCGGCGGTCGAACTGGATGTGCTGGTCGTTGAAGGGGAGCGGAATCCTCTCGTCCCGAGAGACCAGACGGCGTCCAAGTCGATCATCAAAGGTGAGACGGTCGATCAGCTTCCGCTGGACAACGCCACATCTATCGTCCAAACCGCTCCGGGCGTTGTGATCACCAATCAGGGGACGACGATTCGTGGCAGCCGTGCGAACGAAGAGGCCCTGTTTATTGACGGTGTCCTGGTTCGCTCGTTCGGCTCCGGCGCGGCGCAAAACGTCACAGTGCCGGTGCAGGCGCTTGAGCAGGTGGATATCACGGTCGGCGCGTTCAGCGCCGAGTTCGGCGACGCGCAGTCCGGCGTGATCAGCTTCATAACGAAGTCTGGCGGCCCGGATTACACGGGTTCTGTCGAAGTGTTCAGCGACCAGCTGGCTCCGGCCGCGTGGCGGACGAACTTCAACCGGCTCGAAATGACGCTGGGCGGCCCGATCGCGGGTCCAGTCACGTTCTTCCTGGCCGGCACGCTGAATGGGAATGTCGCCTCGGTGAACGACGGCAAGCCTACGTTCTTCGTGCAGGACGGGGTGGACACGTGTCCGGCCGACGCGCAGTTCGCGAGTATCTGCACGGCTGGCGCGCCGGCGATCTTCGAGCTGGACCGCTCGTCCTCGACGGCTGGCGCTACGGATATGGTGGAGGTGGCGGCCCCGAACTTCGTACCGTGGGACAACGGCCGGACGTTCCCGTTCAACTGGACGGACAACGCCCTGTTCACGGCCAACGTGAACTGGCAGCTTCCGCGCGGCTCGCGGGTGAACTTCGGCTTCACGCATAACCGCAATCAGGGCTACGGCCGAGGCGGATTCGCCAGCCTGTTCCGGACTGACAGGTTCGTCGGCAATCTGAACAAGCGTAACGTGTTCACGGGGGGCGCCTTCCTGGTGCTGACGCAGTCGGCCACGCAGCAGCTGGCTCTGGATCTGCGCGCCAGCTACCAGACGGACCGCAACAAGAACGGACTCCTGGACGCCGACTGGTTCCAGTCGCACCGGGATCCGTTCCTCGGCTTCTCGGCGAGCGACGTAGATTTCCTGGTCGAAGAAGATCTGAACCTGATCGGTTTCGATGTCTTCGACCCGAGCGAAGAGTTGGTCAATGTGGTTCGGAGCGGCGCCGTCCCGGCTGACAGCATGCAATTGAATCCGAGCCGCAACGATCTCGCACGCTCACAGTCTCTGACCGGGCTGGCGGACAATTTGCGGTCCAATCCGTGGGGCTGGATCACTGGTTTCGCGACGAGTGGCCAGGGTGGCGCCAACGCCGCTAACGCCCTGACGGTGGGCAACGAGGAGCGTCTGCAACTGCGCGGCACGATTGACTGGCAGCTGGGCCGCTTCAACCGCTTTCGGTTTGGCGGCGAATACCTTAAAGCGGATGTGCGCTCTTCTAACATCAGGGTTTTCAACGGCTCACCGGTACCGGAAGGCGCCGAGCCGACGCGTATCGGCGCGTTTGCGCAGGACCGTCTGGATATTGGCGACCTGGTGCTGGAGTTCGGAGTGCGCTGGGACTACCTGGATCCGAAGGTCGAGTACCCGCGTACTCCTGGCTTTGTGTTCAACGTGCCGGACAGCCTGAAGGCGGGCTTCGTGGTGCAGACCTCTGCGCCGGGCGAGCCGGTCGCGTTCGGACCGCTGGCGACACCGTGTAACGGAGCCAGCACGTGCCTCAACAACTTCATCGAGTCGGACACGAAATCGGAGTTCAGCCCCAGGATGGGCGCTGCCTTCCCGGTCACTCCGACCTCGACGTTCCGCCTGAGTTGGGGCCGGTTCGTACAGACCCCGGCCTTCTTCACGGGCGCGGCTGCCCAGCAGCTGGGCCTGCTCCGCAACAACAACAACGATCTGCGGAGCGGTAACTCGAACACGAACACGACGTTCGCCCGCGACGTGCGGCTTCCGTCCACGCGTACGTTCGAGTTCGGCTACCGGCAGCTGGTGGGTGAGGGTCTGGTGTTCGACATCGCTGCTTTCAACAAGAAGCAGCGGGCGGGGCTCACGTTCCGGAAGCTGCCGTTCGAGGATCCGACCAATCCGGGCCAGATCTTCTTCATCAACGTGATGACGAACGACGACTTCACGGAGTCCAACGGCTTCGAGCTGAAGATCGACAAGACGGTCAGTAACCTTTACCAGGGCAGCTTTACGTACAGCTTCCTGGAAGCGAAGGGTACGGGCTCTGATCCGTTCACCTTCACCGGCCTGATTCTGCGGAATGTGTCGAATATCTCGACACTGACCGGTCAGCCGGACAATCCGCCGGAGCTGCTGCTGCCGCTGGAGCAGAGCCGCAAGCACAACATCGCCTACACGTCGAGCCTGTTCTTCCCGTCCGACTTCATGGAGGGCTCCTTGGCCGGCGACATTCTGTCGCAGGTGGGCTTCTTCGCCACGCTAACTGTGCGCAGCGGGCTGCCGTTCACGAAGCTGATCAACCAGGGTATCGGGCAGA
>JBDLJJ010000093.1:0-11145 GCA_039714435.1 Gemmatimonadota bacterium
ACCGGCATCGCGCTCCCGGAGGTAGTGTGGGCGCACGGATTCGTGATGATCGGCGGCGGCAAACTGTCCAAGTCGGACGCTGAGCTATTGGATCTTGGAGCGCTGATCGAGAGACACGGCTGCGATGCACTTCGCTATGTGCTTCTCGCCGAGGCCCCGTGGGATCGAGACCGGGATTTTCCGTCCGCCGAAGCTTTTCTGCAGCAATTCGACAACCGTTACAACGCGGACCTGGCCAATGATCTTGGTAACCTTCTGAACCGTTCGGTTTCGATGATCCAGAAATACCGGGACGGGGCTATACCGGCCGGGGGCGGCACGGAACTCGATGCCCTGGTCGAGAGCGCCTTGGTGGAGTACCACGCGCACATGGAAAAGCTCGAGCTCCACAGAGCGATCGAAACGGCCATGTCAGTAGTTCGGGACGCCAACGGATTCATCGACGCCGCCAAGCCATGGAGCCTGGCCAAGGATCCGTCTGAGTCCGCGCGGCTCGATGATGTGCTGGGGGCGCTCGTCAGAGGATTGGCGGCTGCGGCCGTGGCGCTCGCACCGTTCATGCCCTCCAAATCTGAGGAAATCTGGCGCCGCCTCGGAGGGGACGGACAGGTGCCGGCGTTTGCCGAGCTGGCGCGCCGCCTGCCGAGTCGGCTTCCAGCGCAGTCGGAGGGGGTTCTGTTTCCGCGATCAGACATTACGGACGGTTGACAGCACACGGGCAAACGGGGTACTCTCGCGCGTCCCGTTCATGCGTTTCGCAACGTCTCGCCTGAGCAGACTTTTCACACCCAACAGCCCTGATCGGCGCCCGCATGGCGCGGCTGCATTAGAGTGCTGTGGTGTAAAATATTGCAAAATAGACAGATAAGAAACAAAAACACCCGACCAAGTACAGGCGGTCTGTATCGTGCTACTCGGGTGGTGCCCGTCTTGCTGATATTAAGCCGCACGCGGTGAGCGGCGATCTTCGCCGCTGAACTGGGAATGGGCAAGCTAACCGGCGCTCAACACGGATGTGACATGGCCCAACGCAAATCTCGACAGTGGACGCTCCAGGTGATGCCTGACAACGGCGGGTCCGTGCGCACTATGCGCATCTCCCGCCGTCTTGTGCGTATCGCCGTAGTCTCCGCTGGCGCTTTGCTGGTCCTGGGCGTGACTTTCGTCGCAGACCTGGCCGTGGGAGCGAAACGGGAAGCCCACCTGGCGCTGCTGCAGAGCGAGAACCAGCATCTGCGCCAGAACTTGGGACAGATTCAAGGTCAGGTAACGGCGCTGTCCAGCTCCGTGGACCGGTTGACGGCCGGGGATCAGCGCGTTCGGCTGCTGGCGGGCCTGGCGCCGATCGACCCACAAGTTCGGGCGGTGGGTATCGGTGGACCTCCTGTCGTGGATCCTGCCCGTGAGGAGTTCTTCCGCGTGTCTGCCGAGCTGGCGGGCGATACGTACGGGACGAAGTACGACGTCGATGAACTGACGCGTAGGGCTGAGCTTCTTTCGGTCAGCCTGACCGAAGCTCTCGACTCTCTGCGCATGCATGAGGAGATATTCCTGGCGCGCCCCTCGGTGCTCCCCGTTCAGGCCGACCAGGCCTGGATCAGCTCCAGCTTCAGCCGCAGCAGGTACCATCCCATCCTGCAGTACAATCGGCCACACACGGGCATCGACATCTCCGCCCTGTCGGGTTCGCCGATCCTCGCGACTGCCAACGGTACGGTTGTTTTTGCGGGCACCAACGGTGGCTATGGCAAGATGATCGACGTGGATCATGGATACGGGTACCGGACACGCTACGCGCACGCGAAAGCCATTTCGGTCCGGGCCGGCCAGCAGGTGCGCCGGGGTGATCAGCTGGGAGAGGTCGGGCGGACAGGCCTGGTCAACGCTCCGAGCCTGCACTACGAGGTTATGGTTAACGACCGGGCGGTGAATCCACGCGAGTTCCTTCTCGACGGCAACATTCCGGAGTAATCCTTCTCGATTGTTGCGCTGCCGCGCCTTACGCGGCAGAGATATTCGTTGAAAAAGGCCGCACCCACCCATACATTGCCGCTCGCTCAGCCGGAGTGTGTCTTCACGTTGTCCGGCCAGACCGGCCAAACTCGTCCACAAATGAGCCTGGAGACGGAATGCGGGTGAAACGATTCTCCCTCGGCCTCGGCGCGATATGCGCGTTTGTTCTCACCGCCTGCGGCGGATCCGAGCTGTCTGTGCAGGTGCTCTCCGAGGGCGCCGAGGGCGCGATTCCGGTGTCGGATATTCCGGTCACGTTCCTTCCCTTCGACAGAGACTCGCTATTCGCGGTTCTGACGGCTGAGGCTCCCAGCGCCGAGCCCACGGTGCCTGAGGACCTGACCGCGACGTTCGCCCGCATCAGCCAGCTCCAGGAGACCTGGAGGCAGGCAGAAACGGAGTGGGCCGAGACACGTGATCAGCTTCAGCGGCTGTCGGCCGAGCTACAATCCCTGGACCGACGCAGCCGAGAGTACAGGGAGCGGTTTGACCGATTCAACGACCTGGAAGCGAGCGCGCGCCGCCTGGACCGTGAGAAGCAGGATGCGTTCAACGCCTTCGATAGCCTGCAGCGCACCGCTCTGGCCCGCGCCGATTCCGTGCGAGCGGTGATAGCGGCCTGGGAAGACGTGGCGTTCGCCCGCTTTGGTGAGCGTGAAACCGAAATTCTGGAAGCGCTTGGGGCCGAGATTTTCGAGGATACGACGAACGCTAACGGAACGGTTTCCCGGCGGCTTGGAAGCGGCCGCTGGTGGGTGCATTCGCGGGTCACGACTGCCTCCGGTGAGCGGTACTGGAACGTGCCGGTCAGGCCCGGTGCCGGCGACACTCTTCGGCTCGATGCGAGCAACGGTGAGGATCGCCTCAGGTTCTGATTCGGGTGGGATCGGACCTTCCCGGCCGCGACGAACATGATTGAGGACCGTGTGGACCCGTCCGGGTCGCTGTCTTTCAGCATCGATAAGAACCGGGTGGGCTGGCTAACGTTCGACCGTCCGGGATCCTCCCAGAACATCCTGTCCGCCGCGGTTCTCGACGAGCTCGATCACCTGCTATCGGATCTCGAATCCCGCATAGCAAACGGCCAGATGGTGGCGCTGGTGCTGCAGAGCGCTAAACCGAAGGGTTTCATTGCCGGCGCGGATGTAAGAGAGATCTCAGCCGTCGCCAGCGCCGAGGAGGGCCGGCGGGCCAGCGCCGCAGGCCAACGGATTTTCAGCCGAGTCGAGCGGCTGCGGGTACCGACCATCGCCGCGGTACAGGGGGTGTGCCTGGGCGGAGGGACAGAGCTCGTGCTCGCCTGCGACTATCGCATCCTGTCCGATTCACCCGATACGACAATCGGCCTTCCGGAGGTTCGGCTGGGAATCCTGCCCGGCTTCGGCGGCACCGTCCGGCTCCCCCGCCTGTGCGGTATACAGAACGCGCTCGGCATGATTCTCACCGGAAAGCCGATTTCGGCCAGGCGCGCCAAGCGCATGGGCCTCGCCGATCGGGTCGCCGCAAGCCACCGGTTCGAGGATGACGTTCGGATCTTCGTGCGCGATGTAGCGCACGGCAAGGTGAAGCCAGGTGGGTTCAAGAAGACGCTCGGACAGCGGCTTCTGGAAGACACGCCGCCGGGCAGAGCGATCCTGTTCGCCATGGCCCGCCGCGGTGTGCTGAAGGAGACCGGTGGCAACTATCCGGCTCCGCTCCGCGCCCTGGAAACGGTGCGGGCCACCTACACGGCGAAGCCGCAGGCGGCGTACGCCATAGAGGCCCGCGCCCTGGGAGAGCTAGCCGCGACCGAAGTGTCCCGCAGCCTGGTCCGGGTCTTCCTCCTCTCGCAGGGTGCGCGCAAGGCGGTCCCGGAGGAGCAACTGGATTCGCGCCGCCCGGTCGAGCGGGCTGCGGTGATCGGCGCGGGAGTGATGGGCGGAGCCATCGCCCAGCTCATCGCGAGCCGCGATGTCCCGGTTACGCTCAAGGACATCAATCAGGAGGCGCTGGACTCCGGAATGCGCCATGCCAGCGCCCTGCTCAAGAAGGCAGCCGCCAAGCGCGTGTTCACCAGCGAACAGGCTAGCCTCAAGTTCGCGCTCATCACCGGAACTCTGGCCTACGAGCACCTGCTGGACGTGGGCCTCGTCATCGAGGCCGTTATCGAGAGGATGCCGGTCAAACAGGGTGTCGTCCACGATCTGGAGATGCACCTCGACAGGCACGCGGTGATCGCGACGAATACGTCCTCACTGTCCGTTACCGAGTTGGCGTCGGCGGCCATTCATCCGGAACGAGTCATCGGACTCCATTTCTTCAACCCGGTTCACAAGATGCCGTTGGTCGAGGTCGTGCCGACGGCCGAGACGTCTTCGGCCGCCCTGGCCCGCGCGTTCGGTTTCGTGCTCGACATGGGGAAGACACCCGTCATTGTGGCCGATAGGCCGGGCTTTCTCGTCAACCGGCTCCTGGCGCCCTATCTGAACGAAGCCGGTTTCCTGCTGGAACAGGGCACCAGCGTGGGAGACATAGACCGCGCGATGACGAGTTTCGGCATGCCGATGGGTCCGTGCCGGCTGCTGGACGAAATCGGGTTCGACGTCGCGGAGCACGTCAGCCGGGAGATGTCCACCGCCTTCGGTGAGCGCCTCAGGTCTTCAGGGGTGATCGAGCTACTCCGAGGAGAGGGCCGCCTCGGACGCAAGAACGACCGCGGCTTCTACCTGTATGAGAGCGGTAAGGAAACAGGACCGGATCCAGCGCTCAAAGGTGTACTGCGCCGGGACGGATCGCCGAGCGGAGCTAACGAGATCCGGGAGCGGTGCCTGTACGCCATGGTCAATGAGGCCGCTCTCGCGCTGCAGGACGAGGTAGTAGCAGGACCTGACGCCGTCGATCTGGCAATGATCATGGGTACCGGGTTTCCTCCTTTCCGCGGGGGACTCTTACGCTGGGCGGACCGGGTAGGACTCCAGAAGATCGTGACGCGCCTGTCGGAAATGGAGACTGAGATCGGTTCCCGCTTCAAACCAGCTCCTCGATTGCTCGATCTGGTCCGAGACGGTGAATCGTTCACCGATTCCGCCTAGGCCTGCACCTGGCGGCTCTCCGGCCGTTCTGGTCAGCTACAGGCGGCTGCCGGATGATCTCCGGCGCTTCGAGCAAGAGCTTCTGGACGACGGCGCGGACTGCAAAATCAGTTTGCAGATTGTATCCCGAGGTAGCGGATCCATTGGTCTGGGCGGCGGAGCGCTTGTCGAGCCAGGAGGGTCCCTTCTGTGGTTCGTGTTCCCCGGAAAGCCGTACGAGATAGCTGTAGCCCACGATCCTGACGGTCACCTGCTCGGCTACTACACCAATATGATTCGGTCTCCGGAGCTACAATCCGGGACCTGGAGAATCACGGACCTGTTCCTCGATATCTGGCAGCCCGCCGGGGGCGAAGCGGCGCTTCTGGACTCGGAGGAATTGACTCACGCAGTAGCGCAGGGCTGGCTCGACGACTCGGAAGCCGAGCGTGTCCGAAGGCGTGCGGCGGAGATCATGGAAGCGTGCCGAAAGGGCGGCTGGCCGCCTGGAGTTGTGCGGCGCTGGCCGATCACGGCGCTTCCTTCGCTTCGGCTACGCAGAGACGCTCCCGGCACCTGGCACGCGGGACTCGTCGTCAGCCGCATTATCGCCGCTGGTATCTATTTTTTCGCTGTGGCGGTGATTACTTCGCTGCTGTTCGCCGGTTTTTCAGATGTCTTCAAAGACGGTGTGAGCCTCGGCCTCTGGAAGTCGGTCCTCACGGTGGAGGCAGCGATCCTGACCGCCCTCGCGCTGGCCGGCCGCCTCCCGGCCACACGGATCCCTTACCCGCGCGAAGCGCTGACCGAGCGTACGCTGTTCATCGGGACGCTGGCCATGGGTCTGGCTGTGTTCGTCAGCAGGGACAGCCGCTTTTGGACCACATCACTGGTCGCCGTGTACGGGGCGCTCGCCCTGTTCCTGACGATCTTCGCGGTCAGCCGCATCCGCTATGACCGCGCGCCGCCCTGGCTGGCGCTGGGGGGTCTGGCGGTCTCAGTCGTCGCCCTGATAGTTCTGCTCTAATGAAATCTTCCGCAACGAAGGCCGGAACTGGCGCTGATCGGCACCGGAAGTGGATGATCGCGGGAGGTTTCGCGGTCTTCTTCGTAGCGCTGTGGCTGCTGTGGAACAGTCCGGTCGTGCTCCCGGTCAAGCTTTTCGTTGTCCTCCTTCATGAGTTGAGCCACGGGCTGGCCGCGGTTCTTACCGGAGGCTCTATACAGGGCATCGAAGTGACCGCGGCGGAAGGAGGCGTGTGCTACTGCAGCGGGGGAAGCGCGTTCGTTACGCTGTCGGCGGGATACCTGGGAAGCTTCCTGTGGGGCGTGGGCCTGGTCGCGGCGGCGCACCGCGCGGCCCGCTGGTCGAGGTGGACGGTGGGATTCGTAGGCGCGCTCATCGTGGTAGCGTCGATTCTGTTCGTGAACGGTTTTGGTTTCTGGTTCGGACTGACCTTCGGCGCTGCGCTGCTCGTCAGCGCGCGGTTTCTGCCGGCGAAACCCAACACTCTTATTCTGACAGCGCTCGGACTAATCAGTGTCCTTTACGCTATCCTCGACATCAAGAGCGACGTGATCGATCGGCCCGGCGCCCGCTCCGATGCCGGGATGCTCGCCGAATTGACCGGCGTTCCGACATTGATATGGGGTGTACTGTGGATCGGCATCGCGCTGTGGATCAGCGCCCGCCTGCTGGAACGTTCCGTCAGAGAACTTTAGGAGCTATAGACGTTTCGCCACCACGCGGCCGGGTGGCCCGGGTGCCCGGCCCGTGTACCTGATCCCGGCCCGCTTTCTTGGCGGCGTACAGTGATGCGTCGGCTCGCTGCAGCAACTTGGACAGCACCTGCCCGCCCTCGGGCCAGCTGGCCACGCCGATACTGACGGTGACGTGGCCGTGCTGCGTCCGGTTCTCCAGAACAAGGGGCGTGGCGGCGACCGCCTGACGGATCTGTTCCGCTGTGGCCATGGCGCTCTCGACCCCGGTCTCCGGAAGCGTCACGATAAATTCCTCTCCTCCGTACCGGGCCACGATATCTCCCTCCCGAACACGGCTGTGAATCGTTCTGGCGACGGTTTGCAGAGCTACGTCTCCGCCCAGATGGCCGTACATCTCATTGAACTGTTTGAAGTGATCGATGTCGATCATGAGAGCGGAAATCGGCCGACCGTAGCGACTGGACCGGGCTAGCTCGCCATCGAGTCGCTCTGTGAAGGCGCGTCGATTGAGAAGGCCGGTCAGCGAGTCTGTGCTCGACAGGACCTGCGGCCGCTGTCCCTGTCTCACCGCGAGAACCGCAATCAGGCTTGTCACCCCTATTAGAATCGCTCTTACGATCTGATGTCCGAGATTGAAAGTTCCGTACATGGAGGCGCCGTGGCCGGGGGCGTATAGATCGAACTTCACCGCGGCGTAGGACACGATGGCGACGTACTGACTTATCGCCAGGAACCCCGTGACGGCGCAGACCCGATAGTCCAGGCGGAGCGCCGTACTGGCGATCATGAGTAGATAGGCCGGATACAGGACCGGGTTGCTGACCGCGGCGTGCGGGTGGTCCACGACCAGGAAGGAAGCCAGGCTGATGCTTATAATCGTGACATCTGCCGCGCTGCTGGCGAAACCCAGCCACGATCGGTACTGAACGCTTCTGACAATCAGGTAAAACAGAAAGGCCATGAGAAGGTAGGTTCCGGCTGCCTCGGCCAACACGCGGTGGTCGACGATAGGGTCGCGGAAGTAACCCTCAACCGCGACGAACAGAATCGCGGCCATGAGCAGCAGGCGCACGTGCGCCACGACGAGTTCGCCCCCCCTTCCGGCCTGCTGAACGGTAGGATCGGGCGGGTTCCAGAATTCGCCCCAGCGATCGCTGGCGGTCCGCATCACACTCATGTATGTGCCGGAATTCAACACTGCCTCGATGTGTATCTTGCCATGTGAGCCTCCAGTATCGCGGCTGATTCAACGCAATTGGTGTACCGGAAGCGGGAAGCTGCGGCGGAACCGTTATTTGGGCTAAATATCAGTCTGATCGATACAATATGAGCCAGTCGCCATGACGACTTGAGGCGAGACGCAACTAATTTCGGGAGAACTGCACGTGAGTTTCAGCATCAGACCCGCCGTACCAGATGATCTGGACCGCATCGTCCTGTTCAACCAGGCGCTGGCCAGGGAGACTGAGGGCCGCGAGCTGGAGCGCGGGATTCTGCAGAAAGGGGTCAATAAGCTGCTGCGCGATCCGGATCTGGGCCGCTATTTCGTGGCGGAAGACGGGGATGAGGTCGTGGGCCAGATCGCCGTCACTACGGAGTGGAGCGACTGGAGAAATGGGCCCGTGTGGTGGATTCAGAGCGTGTACGTGTCCCGGCAGCGGCGGGGGGAGGGTATTTACCGCGCGCTGCACGAATTCGTCCGCGAAATGGCCAGAGCTGAAAAGGCGGCCGGCCTCCGGTTGTACGTCGAGCGTGACAACGCGGTGGCTCAACACACCTACCTCTCCCTCGGAATGAGGGAGTCTGACTACCGGATGTACGAAGAGATATGGAGCTGAATAGTTGTCCCAGGGCCAACGAAGACCGAGCTTCTGGCGTTCTATGATAGAGAATCAGAGTTGGTTGACCACTATAGGAGGTTCTTGGATGCGGTTCGAGCGTAGCCACCTGACAGCAAATCCGTTCGAGTTCGTAGCTCGCGGGTCGATGACCCTGGCCGGGGTGTGCCTGCTGCTGATCGCGGCGCCGGCTATTTCGGCGCCCGCTATTTCGGCACCAGCTATTTCGGCACCAGCTATTTCGGCGTCATGGCAGGAAGCCGCGCAGGTCGCTGAAGGGGCGCAGGACACGGATGCGAGCCTGGTGACTTTCGACCGGCTCTACGCTTCCGGCGACTTCCGTGGTGATCGTTTCGGGCCGTCGCGCTGGCTGGGCGAGGGAGATGCGTACACTACGGTCGAAGCGTCGGGGGACGGCAACGGAAACGAGATCGTGCGCTACGACTCCGAAACCGGCGAGCGAAGCGTGCTCGTGAGCGCCGCTCAGCTCACTCCCGAGGGGGCTGAGGAGCCGCTCGCGATCCAGGGCTACACGTGGTCGCCGGATCAGGGCACCCTGCTCGTGTACACCAATTCCCAGCGCGTCTGGAGGCAGAACACGCGGGGCGATTACTGGGCCCTGAACCTGGCCGACAGTTCCCTGCGTCAACTCGGCGGCGACGCGGCCGAGTCTACGCTCATGTTCGCCAAGTTTGATCCCGCGGGAGAGCGTGTGGCCTACGTTCGCGAGAATGATGTTTACGTGGAGAACGTGTCGAGCGGCGACATCACGCGTCTGACGAGCGACGGATCGCGCACGATTATCAACGGAACGTTCGACTGGGTCTACGAAGAGGAGTTTGGCCTCCAGGACGGATTCCGCTGGAGCCCGGATGGAAAGCGGGTCGCGTTCTGGCAGCTGAACGCCGAGGGCGTGCAGGACTTTCAGCTCATCAACGACACCGACTCCATCTACTCCTTCATCAATCCCGTGCAATACCCCAAGGCTGGCGGCACCAACTCGGCCGCCCGCGTCGGCGTGGTGTCCTCTTCGGGCGGCGACATCACCTGGTTCGACATCCCGGATGACCTGCGGGACAACTATGTGGCGCGCATGGAATGGTCTGGCAACTCGGACGAAATCGTCATTCAGCGCATGAACCGGCTCCAGAACACGAACCACGTGATGCTGGGAGACGCGGCCTCAGGCGAGATGCGTGTCATCATAACGGAGACCGATGAGGCATGGCTCGACGCGATCGATTCTGATGACTGGCGCTGGCTGGATGGAGACAAGCGGTTCACGTGGCTCAGCGAACGCAGTGGCTGGCGGCACCTGTACACGGTCGAGCGCGGCGACGGCGGTGTCCGCCCGGTGACCAGCGGTGCGTGGGACATCATCAGTGTGCAGCAAATCGATGAGGAGAGCGGCTGGATCTACTTCATCGCCTCCCCCGAGAATCCGACCCAACGCTACCTGTATCGCACGCGGCTGGACGGCAGCGGCTCTCCCGAGCGCATCACGCCGGAGGGCGAGGCGGGCTTTCATACCTACAACATCGCTCCAGGGGGCGGATACGCGCTCCACACCTGGTCCTCGTTTGAAGTCCCCCCGGTCACCGAACTGATCCGGCTACCGGATCACTCGCTCGTGCGAACCCTGGTGGACAATTCGCGGCTCAAGCAGACGGTCGAAGACCTGTCGCGGGGAGAGGTGGCGTTTTTCAGGATTCCAGCCGGGAAGGTGGAAACGGACGGCTGGATGATGAAGCCAGCCGATTTCGATCCCAGCAAGAAGTACCCGATCCTGTTCTATGGCTACAGCGAGCCCGCGGGCCAGACCGTACTCGACCGCTGGGGCGGTGGCCGGTACCTGTGGCACCTCATGCTCACGCAGCAGGGCTACATCGTGGCGAGCATCGATAACCGCGGAACCCCATCACCGCGTGGACGAGCCTTCCGGAAGGCCATCTACCGGAAGATCGGAGTCGTGAACACAGAGGATCAGGCCGGAGCCGCGGCGGAGATAGTCACGCGTTCGTTCATCGACGAATCCAGGGTCGGAACGTGGGGCTGGAGTGGGGGCGGGGAAATGGCGCTCAACCTCATCTTCCGGTACCCCGAGATCTATGGCACCGCGATGGCTGTGGCGCCCGTCACTCACTCGAAGTTCTACGATACGATTTATACAGAGCGCTACATGGGCCTGCCGGACGAAAACGAGGCCGACTACACGGAGGGGGCGGCGCTAACGTATGCCGACCAGCTGGAGGGGAACCTGCTCGTCGTGCACGGCTCGGGTGACGACAACGTGCACTACCAGAATACCGAGGCGCTGGTGAATGTACTGGTGGAGGCCAACAAGCCGTTTCAGCTCATGGTTTATCCGAACCGCACGCACGGTATCTTCGAAGGCCGGAACACGCGCCGGCACCTGTTCGAGCTGCTCACGAACTACCTGAACGAGCATGTGCCACCGGGTGCGCGGGAGGTCGAGCCCAGCGCCTAGGTGTGAAAGCTAGAGAGGTTGTTCACCGGAATCC
>JBDLJJ010000094.1:0-11110 GCA_039714435.1 Gemmatimonadota bacterium
CGCGATCCGAAGGATCCGCTCCTCGGGCAGCGGGACTCCGCGCTCCGCGAACACTTGCTGAAAGCCGCGCAGCCGCAGCGCGCTGATGCGCTGCCGGGCATCGCCGAATACGCCGACGGCATTCTGATGACCGTGATCGAGCAGATATGCCGCTACCTGTGCACCGGCCTCCTCGTCATCGATCGTGACCATCGACCGAGTATCGGTTTCGAGGGTCTTGTCGAGGAGTACGACAGGAGTGCCGCAGTCATCCAGAATCCTCAGATGCTCCAGATCGCTTGTCTCGGATGAAAGGGCGAGGAGTACGCCATCAACGGACAGGTGCGTGCAAGTTTCGATGAGCCGTCGCTCGTGCACAACCGAATTCTCAGACTGGAACACGATGAGCGAGTAATCGTTGCGCTGCATCACCCGATTGATGCCCGTTATCAGGGATGGGATGAAGAACGTGTTCATCTCTGGAACGATCAGGGCGATTAGTCGCGAGTGCTGGGTGCGCAGGTATCGGCCCCGGTAATTGGGAATGTAGTGCAGCTCCTGAGCTACCTCGCGTACCCGCGCTTTCGTTTCATCGCTGATGTCAGGGTGATCCGCCAGCGCCCGGGATACGGTAGGGGTAGACAACTGGAGCTGGCCGGCGATGTCTTTCAGCGTCACTCGTTTGCCGCTCATTGGCGACGGCCTCCGCATCCAGGGTGGTCCGCAATCGATTGTTCAATCGATTGCACAATTTATTGCGCCAGTCCCGCTTGTGCGACCCTTCGCTTGAGGCCTATGAAGGGACGTAAGTATCACGAGTGTGTTGGTCACCAGGCTCAGGGAGCATGATCATGCGACGACTGATGGTGAGTTTTCTTGCGATAGCCCTTTTTGCCGGTTCTTCCACTGCGTTGCTCGCGCAGGACCGTTACGTGGTTCAGGGAACGGTCACGGGAACAGACGGGCTCGCGCGCGGCGGAACGGCCATACTTGTCGAAGGAACAAACGCCGGGGGTCTGGCTCGATCGGACGGCACGTATCGGTTCGAACTGCGGGCATCAGGACAGGTAACGGTCAACGCGACGCTGATCGGACACTCCTCGGCTTCGGAAGTCGTCACGCTCGGCGACGAGGAAGTGATCACGGTGAACTTCACGCTCGGCATAGACCCCCTGGGGCTGGACGAGCTTGTAGTGACCGGGGTCAGCAATCCGGCTTCGAAGCTCGAATCGAGCGTCTCAATAACCACCATCGATCCTGGCCTCCTGGAGGTGTCCGCTCCGCGGACGACAGCCGAGATATTCCGCACCATTCCGGGTATTCGGTCCGAGGCATCGGGCGGCGACGGTAATACAAATATCACCGTGCGCGGCGTGCCTATTTCCGCAGGCGGCTCGAAGTACCTCCAGCTTCAGGAAGACGGACTCCCCATCTTCCTGTTCGGCGACATCGCGTTCGCCACAGCCGACATTTTCCTGCGCGCAGATGCCAATCTGGATCACATCGAGGCGATTCGAGGTGGCTCGGCGTCCACGCTGGCGTCCAACTCGCCGGCCGGCATCATCAACTTCGTTTCGAAGACCGGCGCACTGGCGGGAGGCAGTATCGGAACGACTGTCGGCCTGGACTACAACTCGACCCGGTTCGACTTCAACTACGGCGGTCCGGTCGGGGAGAGCATGAATTTCCACCTGGGCGGGTTTGTTCGTAACGGAGAAGGCCCGCGGCAAGCGGGGTTTACGGCGGCGCGGGGCGGACAGATCAAAGCCAACCTCACGCGGAACTTCGATACCGGATTGGTCCGCATCTACCTGAAGTACCTGGATGATCGGACTCCGGCATACATGCCCGGGCCGATCCAGGTAACAGGCACGAATGAGAACCCGGACTGGGAATCCGTGGCCGGCTTCGACGCCCAGGGCGACGGCCTCCAGTCTGTATTTCTGCAGTCGAACTTCGGACTGGACGGATCTGGGGGACGCCGCGTCTCCGATGTGAGCGACGGCATGCGCGCTCTGTCCAAGACAATCGGAGCTGAGGTGTCGTTCGACTTCGGGGACGGCTGGAACGTCCAGAGTAGAGCCCGGATCGCATCAAATTCCGGCAGATTCCTCGCTCCGTTCTCGGCCGCCGTCGGCACTCCGGCGGATATCCTAGCCGCAGTTGACGGAGCGATCGACCCGGACCTGACGGGCGCCACGCTGTCCATTTCGCACACCGGTGACCCGTTCAGCGGCAACCTGCTCCAGGTGATAACGCTGTTCGATACGGAGCTGGAAGACTTCGACAATACGATTACGGATACGCGGATCTCGAAGACGCAGGACAACGTCACGTTTACCGGCGGCCTGTTCAAGGGCGTCCAGCGAATCAAGATGTCGTGGCTGTGGAACCAGTACCTGACCGAGGTCCGGGGTGACAACGCCGCGCTCGTGGACATCACCGATGCCTCCGGGACGAAGATCAGCGAGACCGGACAGATCGGGTTCGGTGTTCCCTTCTGGGGCAACTGCTGCCAGGTGCAGTACAACAGCAGCTTCGACGTGACGGCGCCGTATGCCGAGTTGTCGATCGCCGCTTCGCCTACGGTCAATTTCGACGCCAGCGTCCGGGTTGATATCGTGGATGTGAGGGGCGTCGGCGCCGGGGGCGTGCAGGGAGAGGTCGACATCAACAACGACGGCGATATCTCCCCGATCGAGGAGTCGGTGTCTTCCATCGACCAGAGTCAGCGTAACCCGGTCGATTATGACTTCGACTACGCGTCCTACTCGGCAGGTCTGAACGTGATGCTGAACGACAACCAGGCCGTGTTTGGCCGCTTCAGCCACGGCGCATCGGCCAAGGCAGACCGGGCGATCTTCCCGACCGGCACGTACGTCGATCCGATTCAGTTCGGGCCCAAGGACGAGATCGATCAGGCGGAGATAGGCCTGAAGCAGCAATTCTCCAATGGCGGTCTGTTCCTCACCGGCTTCTACGCTTCCACGACCGAAGAGGGTGGGTTCGAGGCGACGACACAGGCCGTTATCGAGAATGACTACCAGGCGTTCGGCGCCGAGTTGGAAGCGTCATTCGTCTTTGATGCCGTCGATTTCAGGGGCGCCGTCACGTGGACGGACGCAGAGATCACGTCGGGGGATAACGACGGCAACACGCCGCGTCGTCAACCGTCGCTGATGTACAACCTGATTCCGACCGTCGGGTTCGGAGATGAGGGACAGCACAGGTTCGGGGTCAGCCTCATCGGACAGACGAAGACCTACGCACAGGATAGCAACGAACTCGTCATGCCAGCCTACAACATCGTGAACGCGTTCCTGTCCGTCGGTATCACGGAAGGACTGCACGTTTCGGTCGGAGCCAACAATCTGTTCGACACGATCGGTATCACGGAGTCCGAAGAGGGCTCGATCACCGAGAATCAGGTCAACTTCGTAAGGGCCCGGTCCATCACGGGTCGATCTCTGACGGCCTCACTGGGATATTCGTTCTGATCAGCTGACGATCCCGAACATCTGAACAGGGGCATCTCCGCCTTCGAGCGGGGGTGCCCCACCAGGAGGTCGCATGCCCACCGTTCCAAGCCTGAGCTTGGTCGATGCAGTAATCATCGGTCTGTATTTCGTGTTCGTTATCGGACTGGGGTTCTATCTGCAGGGCAAGCAGAAGTCCGAGCAGGACTACTTCCTTGCCGGCCGGTCGCTTCTGTGGCCCGTCATCGGGTTCTCCCTGTTCGCCTCGAATATCGGCAGCATCAGCCTGGTCGGCCTGGCCGAGAGCGGCTACGCGTCGGGCTTCGCCGTGTTCAGCTACGAGTGGATGGCGACCGTCGTGCTCATCATATTCGCGGTCTTTTTCCTCCCCTTCTACCTGAAGAATCAGGTCTACACGATCCCTCAGTTCCTCGAGCGCCGCTACGGGCCGTTCGCACGGTATTACTTCTCGGGCGTGACGATCCTGCTCAACGTGTTCATCGATATCGCCTCGGGACTGTTCGCCGGAGGAATCGTCCTGCGCATGGTGTTTCCGGCGCTGAGCCTGATCGAAATCATCTGGATCATCTCCATCGTCGCCGCCCTTTACACCCTGCTCGGCGGTCTGGCATCGGTCGTCTACACGGACACGGTACAGGCCGTACTGCTGCTGGTCAGCTCGGTCGTGATCACCCTGGTGGCGTGGTCGAAAATCGGCGGCTGGGAAGGGATGACTGCGGTGGATCCTTCGTATCTGCAAATCGTCCGGCCCGCTGACGATCCGACGCTTCCGTGGCCCGGTCTGTTCACCGGAGTGTTTCTGCTCGGGTTCTATTTCTGGGTGACGAACCAGTTCATCGTACAGCGCGCCCTGGCCTCGAAGACGACGCAGCAAGGCCAGTGGGGAGCGATGTTTGCCGGCTTCCTGAAGCTGTCGACCCTGTTCATCATGGTCCTGCCGGGCGTCATGGCAATCATTCTCTATCCGGATCTGGCGGACCCCAAGAACGCGTATCCCCGTCTCGTGTTCGACCTGCTTCCCGCCGGACTCATTGGACTCACGCTGGCCGGGTTTATCGGGGCGCTGATGTCGAGCGTGGACAGCGGCCTGAACGCGGCGGCAACCCTGTTCACGTTCGACTTCTACAAGAAGTGGCGTCCGGACGCGACGCCCGAGCAGTCGATCAAGGTGGCGAAGGTGATGATCGCGTCGTTCATGGTTATCGCCGCAGTCTGGGCGCCGTACATCAACTCCTTCCCGTCTTTCTGGGATTATCTGCAGATGGTGCTGTCGTTCCTGACGCCCCCTGTCGTGGCCCTGTTCGTGTTCGGCCTGTTCACCCGTCGGCCGTCTACGGCAGGTGCGAACGCCTCGATCCTGGTGGGGGCCGTGCTCAGCATTATCGGAGTCGGCTACAAGGGCTACGTGAGCGTCCGGCCCGATACCGTGGATCTGCTCCCGCACTACCTGTACCTGGCTGGCGGGATTTTCCTGGTATGTACGGTGATCCTGTTCGCGGTGAGCGCGATTCGTCCAGACACTGAGGAACGGGACTGGAGCAAGCTGCTGTGGACGCGGGCCCACTACCGAGCGGAATCCGCGACGCTGGCCACGCTGCCACTGTACAAGAACTACCGGGCGCAGGCGGTGGCCTTGCTGGGACTGATCGCGCTGCTCCTGATCGTGTTCTGAGATGGCAGCCATGTCTGCCATCGCTCTACTGCACTCCCTCAGCGGGCCGAACGGGATCCGGGCCTCCGCATCGAACGCGGCCAACTACGACGCCGTGTTCACGCGCGATGCCATGATGGCGGGATTGGCCGGAATACTCGCCGACGACGACCAAGTGATTGGCGCCTTCGTCCGCACCCTGGAGCAACTGCGGCGTCTGCAGGGCTCTCAGGGTCAGATCGCTTCCAACTACACGATCGCGAGCGATGGCTCGGAGCGGGTGAGTTTTGGGATCCTGACCCCCAAGATCGACGCCACGACCTGGTATCTGGTCGGGATCGGGCTCGGGGTTCGGGCAGGCGTTGTCGACGCTCCAGGTTACTCGGATTCGATTCGAGCGGTCGTTCGGTTGCTGGACGCGCTGGAGTACAACGGAAGCGACCTGATCTACGTGCCTGCCGGTGGAAACTGGGCCGACGAGTATCTTTACGACGGCTATCTGCTGTACGACCAGGTGCTGCGGGCCTGGGCACTGCGGCTGCTCGCCAAGACCTTCGGCGAACCGGCCTGGGCTGAGAAATCGGCGTCGATCTCGGCTACGATCGATACCCGGTACTGGCCGCGTGACTCTTCTGACTCTGAAGAACCGGCGCATCCTGCCGCCGGCCTGTCTCCGACCCGGACGTGGCAGCAATTCGATCTGGCCGCCTGCAGCCTGCTGGCTTCATCCGGGCTCCTTCCCGAACGTGCCAGGCAGTCGCTGGCCTGGATTGTTGGTCACTACATCGCATGCGACAAGCTTCCGCCCGCCTTCTCGCCCGTCATCGAGAAGGAGGACCCGGACTGGCGAGCTCTGCGCAGCTTTCATCTGTTCCAGTTCCGCAATCGGCCGCACGAGTACCATAATGGCGGAATCTGGCCCATCTGGCTGGGGTGGCTCGCCCTCGGTCTGCGGCGTGCGGGGCGCGGCGACGATGTCCAGCGCCTGCACACTCTGCTGGCAGGCATTGTGGACGCGTGCGCCGACTACCAGTTCGAAGAATACCTGCACGGCCTTACACTCGAGCCGGCCGGGACACGCTCCATGGCCTACTCCGCTTCGGGGCAGATCTTTCTCGACGCCGCGCTCAGTCCCGCCCCCTGCGACTGGCTGCTGTCATGAGCCACCGTCCGGCCCCCGGCGACGAACCGGCCCACGTGCGACTGGCGCGAGACCTGCGCCCGGTGCTTATGCATGGACTGGGACTGAACGAGGCGGGGCGATCCGTCATCGGAATCGGGGGGGAGTCGTGCGCCGGCAAATCCGTCACGGCCCCTGCCCTCGCCGCCGAATTCTCGGGAGCCGGCGTTCAGGCCGCGGTTCTGGATCAGGACGGGTACTTCCTGCTGCCGCCCCGGGCCAATCACCTGGCCCGCTCCACGGATCTCAGTCGTGTCGGTCCCCAGGAAGTCGACCTCGGACGGCTGGAACAGCATATCGCCGCCTACCGCGACGGAGCGGAATTCGTCGACGTTCCCGTCACCGACCGCAAAACAGACACGTTCGTTTCCAGGCGGCTGTCGCTCGCCGGCGTGCGCGTGCTGATTGTCGAGGGCACCTATGTACTCTCGCTGCCCGATCTCGATGCACGGCTTTTCCTATCCGGCACCTACCAGGAGACGTGGGACCGCCGCAGGCAGCGCAACCGCGACCAGGACGAGCCGGTGATCGGAGAGGTACTGGCCATCGAACACCAACTCATAGTTACGTACAAGGAAGTAGCTGACATAGTCGTAGACTGCGACCTGCGCGTCCTGAGTCTGGGTCGGTTCGGCGGCTCGTGATGGCTGCGGACCAATCGCTCGCTGAGAGCAGTCGTCCGTGTCGGCCTCGGTAAACTGCCATCACCCCGGTCCGCTTGACTCCTACCTGACTCTCGAATGTCAACTTCCCGGTATCGCTGAGCCAAGCACGGAATCTCTTGGTTTTGTGCTGCTCAAGATCCTACAGGGAGGTACCGATGAAAAGGCAATACGCTCTCGCGGCAACCGCGGTATTCATCCTCGGCGCATGTGATGGGATGACGGATCTGGATCCGAACCGAACGACCGAGGCAGTCTCTCGGGCAGGCACCAGCCAGCCTGCGGCGGATACCGACCTGGCGCAGGGCTTCTCGAGCCAACCGAAAGTCGCGCTGTGCCACCGCCGGCCGAACTACCAATGGAATCTGATCGAGGTCGGCGAGGCCGCGGCGGAGAGCCACCTGGCACACGGCGACACGGAGCCGCCCTGCGCCCCCACACTCCTGGAGCCGATAGAGGGTCAACTCATACCACAGAACAACCCGGCGACGGGCTGCCCCGTCCACCCCTTCAGAGGTCAGGGTATTCGTATCCTGTTCGACTGGACCGACTCACTGTCCCCTGTCGAGATCGCCGGCTACGAGCTGTACGCGCGCCACGCCGGTTCCACGCTCCCGATCGAGAATCGGTTTGTCGCGGCCTCGGAGTTCGACAGCAGCAGGTGCAGTTTCGTGATCGACAGCAACCTCCTGAATTGGGAATGGAAGGTCCGGGGACGAGATGTCGAAGGCCGTTACGGACCCTGGTCCGAGATCGGCGAGTTCGGGTTCGAGCCTTGCCGGCTCGAGAACGGGCTGCCGTGCTCGCCCCGGGAACCGTAGACGAACGCAGAGGGCGATCCGCGCGCGGGCTCGTGCTCGCGGGCGGGTCGGCGCCACAATCGGCTTTGCCGCAGACTCCTGATCTCACGCTCGCAGGAGCCGTATGTACCGTACGTCGCAGGGCAGTAATGCCACGTGTTGCGGCTACGCTACTCTTGCATTTTGCGCCACAGCTGGCCATGGTAGCTGGTCTTTCAAGCGGGAGCGACTGCCCCCGTGTATGAGGTAAGTTGTGGTAGAAGTGCGCAGTAGTGAGGTTTCACATTTGGCTGGTCCTCCCAGCGCCAGCGGGCAGGTTAACATCCTGGCGCGTCCACCCGATTAGCTCGCCGTATCCGTCCCCGTAACACCCGAATATCTCACGACAAGCAGGAGGATACGATGAAGTCACAACTCGCCCTTCTCGCCGTACCGTTTCTCGCCCTCGCATGTACCGATTCCCAGCAAGCCGCGCTGCTTGGTCCCCAGTCTGTTTCCGAGCCCCCATCTATTTCGGCGGACGTGACCATTTTGGCGTCTCCCCTTGAAGGCCAGTACCTGCACGACGTCTCACCAGTGGTCAAGAAGGTCTCGAGGTTCCTTTGGGATGTAGTGCCGAACACAAACATCACCCTTAAAGCAACAGTGCT
This sequence comes from Gemmatimonadota bacterium, assembly GCA_039714435.1. Lineage (GTDB taxonomy): Bacteria > Gemmatimonadota > Gemmatimonadetes > Palauibacterales > Palauibacteraceae > JAZDDE01. Next base: position 8,420 of record JBDLJJ010000094.1, read on the forward strand.
CTTCCCGAATTCCGATCCGGCCATGAAGGGGACCGTTGTCTGGCAACGTTGTGCAAATAAATTCGGCCCCACCACTTCATTTGACTGCCAGGCTGGGACAGCCCGGTGGCGGACCATTAGCCGAGTTGACGTCGACACCAACGGGTGTGCCACGCAAGGGATCGCAGTCTCGATAGGGGCCAGGCATGGGTTCCGCTACAAGTACATTGGCAAGGGCAGCGGCGTTAAGAATGGCACTAGCGAGGAGTTCGACGTAAGGGACGAGGCCCTCAATCCTTTCTAATGACTTTTCTTGCAACTATTCTCAGGGGGTGGTTCCTTCGGAGCTGCCCCTTGGCCGCCGAAGTTGCTCTCGTAGCTGCCTAGAACGGGGGCGTCCCACAGTCGGCTAGCAGGTAATGGAACGTCGGAAGCCCAGCCCACGTAAACGAAAGTGGCCTAGCGCGTGTCAAACCCGTCGACTAGGCTGCGGCCCGGTCGTAAGGGATCATACGACGCTTCATCACTTGGGAGAGCCGTCATGCGGAAGCTCTGCAGCGCCATTTTCTTCTGTATCGTTTTCGTCGGAGCCGCCCCCCACGCGGCGGGTCAGGAACCGAACTTTGGCCGGGCCATCGCATTGACCGACACGGAGTTGTTCGTCGGCCAGCCGGTGAACTGGTACGGGCCTGGCGTAGTCTACACCTACCGATTGGACGCTTCCGGAGAATGGCAAGAGCGCTCGCGGCTCGAGGCATCGGACTCGGCGCGGAAGGATGATTTCGGACGTTCGATTGCCGTCGATGGCAATACGCTGATCGTGGGCGCGCCACGCAAGCGCGACGGCTCGGGCGTCGCATACGTGTTCGAACGCGGTTCGAGTGACGACGAATGGCGGCAGACGAGCATCATAGAGCCGCCCAGTGAGGGCGATCATTCCGGCTACGCGGCCTCCCTGGTGTGGGCAGGCGCCGACGAACTGTTTATAGGCGCGCCTGCCGTGGACTCTACCGGCGTCGTTTATCACCTGCAGCGTGATGGCTCCGCGTGGAGTGTGCGCTCGATCCTGCGCCCCGAGACGGACTCCGAGACGGCCCGGTTCGGCACGTCGATGAGTCTTGATGGTGACTGGCTTCTAGTAGGCGCACCCGGTCCACGTTCGGCGGCAGGCAAGGCGTTTTTCTTCCAGCGCCAGGAGGCGGGGGACTGGAGCCAGGCAAGCGTGGCGGCCCTGCCCTCTTCCGCAGCTGGCGAGAGAGCAGGCGTGGGAACCGCGGTGCTGATGGCAGGAGACCGCGCCTATGTGGGCGCCCCTGGGGCGGAGACCGTCTTCGTCTTCGGGAAAACTCCCTCCGATTCCTGGGCCCAGGCCGGATCGTTACGCCCCTTCGATGCGGCCGGAAGAACCAGCTTCGGCGGCTCGATCGCGATCGCCGACAGTGAGGTATGGGTCGGTGCCCCTGGGGTGAAGCGCGGCAACGGCCGGGTCTACCGCTTCATTCGAGACACGTCCGGGGAATGGCAGAGCGCCGTACGGCTTGACGCCGACGGGGCCGACGGCACCTCCTGGCGGTTCGCGTTCGGCTACTCGATGGCTACGGCTGGCAGCCGCGCGGTCGTCGGAATGCCCTCTCGCGACTTCGGCGAAGGCCGTGCGTTGGCGGTCGAGAAATCCGGGGACGAGTGGCTGCCGGCCCAGACGCTGGAGGGAGAAATTTACAGCATCGGCAACACGCTGACGGCGGGAAGCCGGTGCCAGGACGGGCAGCTCGAAGAGTTCCCCTGCACCAACATAGAGCTCGTCTCCCACATGCCCACCAGCGCGCTAGGCGGTGAGAGGGGGGTGTGGGTGAACGACGTGTGGGGCTGGACTGACCCGGAGAGCGGCCGAAACTATGCGCTCGTCGCGCGCCGTGACGGGGCGGCGTTCGTCGACGTCACGAATCCTTCCGCACCCCGCCTCGTAGGCAGCCTGCCGAGAACGCAGGGGTCTCCACCCTCCGTGTGGCGCGACATCAAGGTGCTGAACGATCACGCTTACGTCGTTTCAGACGGGGCAGGCGCGCACGGAATCCAGGTCTTCGACCTCACGAAGCTGCGCGGCGTGACTGGCGAGCCCGCTGCCTTCGATCCCGACACGACGTACCACGAGATCTTCAGCGCCCACAACATCGTGGCGGACACGAAGTCCGGGTTCCTGTACGTCGTCGGGGCCAACAGCGGCGGCGAAACGTGCGGCGGCGGCCTGCACATGGTCGACGCGCGTGAGCCGCTGAACCTCGTCTTCGCCGGCTGCTACAACGACCGCGAGGGCGCGAGCAGCCGGGGCTACACCCACGATGCCCAGTGCGTCACCTATGAGGGCCCTGACGCAGAGTATCGTGGACGGCAAATATGCGTGGGCTCGAACGAAAAAGAGATCAACATTGCTGACGTCACCGACAAGTCGAATCCTGTGACGGTCGGCCGAAACAGCTACCCCAAAGCGGCATACACGCACCAGGGTTGGTTCGACGACGAGCAGCGGTACTTCTATCAGAATGACGAACTGGACGAGACGTCAGGAACGGTAGAAGGCACGCGCACGATCGTTTGGGATCTGAGCGAACTCGACGATCCGATCGTGGCCAATGAGTACATCGGGCCGGTCAACGCGTCGGATCACAATCTGTTCGTCAAAGGCGACAGGGTGTACGAGTCGAACTACGGTAG
>JBDLJJ010000095.1:0-11093 GCA_039714435.1 Gemmatimonadota bacterium
GCCGAATAGCGGACGGTCTGGCAGCGGCGTTCGCCGAAGGTCTGGGGCAGGCCATCGTCCTGCTCGCGCCAGCTGGGCCCGCGGGCCCGGCGCCAGAAAACGCGTTTGGCGAGCGGATGTCGTTCCACGAGTCCGTGCGCTGCGGCGGGTGCGGCCGCCGCTTTCCCGCGCCCACCCCCCTTCAGTTCAGCTTCAACCACCCGACCGGGGCCTGCCCTGGCTGTAACGGCTTCGGCGCGACCCTGGAGTACGATGAGGATCTCATCGTCCCCGAGCCCGGGCTCTCGTTGTCCGACGGCGCCCTCGATCCGTGGACGAAGCCGCGCTACACACGGGAGCGAGCAGACGTACTGGCCTTCGCCGCGGAACGGGGGATCGACGTCCACGCCCCGTGGCGGCTGCTACCGACCGCGGTGCGCCGGGACCTGCTGCATGGAAGCGCTGACTTCGTGGGAGTAGTCCCGTTTCTCGAGTCGCGGGAAAAGAAGCGCTACAAGCAGTACATCCGCGTGTTCCTGCGCCAGTATCAGCGCCCTACCCGCTGCGCCGAGTGTGCCGGAGCGCGGCTCGGCCCGGACGCGCTGGCCGTCCAGGTGGGTGGGCTGGACATCTCGGCCGCCTCCTCGCAGACGGTGCGCGACCTCCGGGTGTGGATCGCCGGGCTCTCGCTGTCGGTCTTCGAGGCCAAGGTGGCGGCCAGCGTGCTGGAAGAGATCGAGGATCGCCTCTCGTTCCTGGACAGTGTCGGTCTGGGTTACCTCTCACTGTCGCGTCAGGCACGGTCACTGTCGGGCGGCGAAATGCAGCGCATCCGCCTGGCTGGCAGTCTGGGCAGCCGATTGGTGGACACACTGTATGTGCTGGACGAGCCCACCATCGGGCTGCATCCGAAAGACATTGAGCAGTTCCTGTCAGTGCTGCGCGACCTGCGCGACCTGGGCAACACGCTGTTGATCGTGGAACACGATGAAGCCGTTCTGCGGGCGGCCGATCACATTATCGAGCTCGGGCCCGGTTCCGGAGAACTGGGCGGTGAGCTGGTGCTGACGGGAAGCTGGGACGATCTGCTCGCTTCGCAGACCTCGACCGGACGCGCACTGCAGGCCCAGGATAGCGGGAAAAACGAGCGCCGGTCGGGGCGCGGCCGGCTGAGGCTGGAAGGCGCCTCGCTGCACAATGTCGAGGAGGTGAACCTGGAGCTGCCGCTGGGCGTGCTGACCGTCGTGACCGGCGTATCCGGTTCCGGAAAATCCACCCTTATCCACGACATCCTGTTCCGCGCCCTGCAGCGAGAGATCCATGGCTCCACGAGTGCCCGCGAGCATCTGGGCGAAACCGTGGGGACGTATTCCCGGCTCGAAGGAGCGGCTCAGATAGACGACGTGGTGCTCGTGGATCAAGCGCCTATCGGCCGCACGCCGCGCTCCAACCCCGTGACTTACATCGGGGCTTTCGATCGTCTGCGGGCGCTGTTCGCGCAGCAGAGTCTGGCACGTGAGCGGGGCTACGGTCCTGGCCACTTCAGCTTCAATGTGGCTGGCGGCCGCTGCGAGGCCTGCAAGGGAGCTGGGCAGGAGCTGGTCGAGATGGTGTTCCTGGCTGACGTGGCCGTCCCCTGCGACGTGTGCCGAGGGCGACGGTTTCGGCCCGAAATACTGGAAGTGACCGCGCGCGGCCTTTCCATTCACGATGCGCTACAACTGACCGTGGATGAGGCCATTCGCGTATTCGCCCGGGAGGCTCGTCTGGGCAAGGCGCTGTGGCAGCTGCAGCGCGTCGGCCTCGGATATCTGCGCCTCGGCCAGCCGGCCACGACGCTCTCCGGCGGCGAGTCTCAGCGTCTCAAAATCGCGCGCCAGCTGTCGGCTGGCTCACGCGGTGCGCACCGGCTGTACATCCTGGACGAGCCGACCACCGGTCTGGGGGCGGGCGAGACGGGCCAGCTCGTGGACGTGCTGGACCAGCTCGTTGCCGCCGGCCACTCCGTGCTCGTCATCGAGCACAACCTGGACGTCGTGCGCCGCGCCGACTGGGTGATCGACATGGGTCCGGGCGCGGCCGACGAGGGTGGGCGTATCGTAACGGCAGGCACGCCCGAGCAGATCGCTCTGGAGCCCGACTCTCACACCGGAAAGTTCCTGGCAAAGCTCCTGGCTGCCGCAAGCGGCACAGCCGGCGCGGCCAGCGCGGCCGGCGCCCGACCTCTGGCCGACGCGCGTGCCTGAGGCGCCACGTCCATCCATATCCGTTCTTCTTCCTTGCCTGGACGCGGCGGAGTTCCTTCCCGAGTGCATAGCTAGCCTTGAGGCGCAGACTTACTCAGGCTTCGAAGTTCTAGCGGTGGACGACGGCTCGCGCGACGACACGGCTCGGCTCCTGCGCGGTTGGGCGGCGTGTGACCCGCGGGTCCGCGTGCTGCCTGGAAAGTCAGCCGGAATCGTCGCCGCTCTGAATCTGGCCGCAGAACACTCCCGTGGGCCGCTCCTGGCCCGGATGGACGCTGATGACGTGGCTCGCCCTGAACGTTTCAGGCGCCAGGCAGACTGGCTGGCCGAGCATCCCGAGCTTGCCGCCTGTGGAACGGGCGTGGAGTTCTTCTCGGCCCGCAGCGGCTCACCTGACGCCGAATCCAGCGCTCCGCTTGGCAGCGGAACTCTGCGCTATCAATCCTGGATTAACGCCATCGGCCCTCCCGCCACGATGCGGCGAGATCTCTATGTCGAGTGTCCGATCGCCCACCCGACGCTCATGATCCGGCGCTCGGTGCTGAGCGGCCTGGGCGGGTACCGTGACCGGGAGTGGCCGGAGGACTACGACCTAATTCTCAGACTGCACGCGGCCGGGATGACGGCCGCCAACGTTCCAACGGTGCTCCATCGGTGGCGGGTGCATCCGGACCGTCTGTCCCAGCGCTCAGCGGTGTACGATGCCTCCAGCTTCCGGTCCTGTAAGGTGCATTTTTTGAGATCAGATGTGCTGCCCCCGGGGCGCCCTGTCGTCGTGTGGGGAGCCGGCAAGGTCGGAAAACCGTTCGCCCGCGAGCTGCAGCGACAGGGAATCACGGTCACCGCCTTCGTAGATCTGGATGCGAGAAAGCTGGGCCAAAGCATCCACCGAGCGCCCGTACTGAGTCCCGACCAGTTCACCTCGATCGAACGTCCGTTCACGTTGGGGGCTGTCGGTTCACCCGGCGCCCGAGAGGAGATTCGACGGGCCCTGAGGGGGCTCGGCCACACGGAGGGCACAGACTTCCTGATGGTGGCTTGAGACTTCCGTTGTAGAGTGAGTTTTCGCCTCGCCAACAGGGGCTTCACGCCGTAGATTCATTAGGCTGTCCGGGTCCCGATTCTGAGGCTCGGACTGGCGTGTTTTCTGGACCTCAAACAGTGACCACAGCGTGACCGAAACCACCACAGACCGCATAGAACAGCGCCTCATCGAAGATGAGATGAAAGAGTCGTTCATCGACTACTCGATGAGCGTCATCGTGCAGCGGGCTCTTCCCGATGTGCGGGACGGGCTCAAGCCGGTTCACCGCCGCATCCTGTACGCGATGCACGAAGCGGGGCTTTCCCCCAACCGGGCCTATAAGAAGAGCGCCACAGTGGTCGGTGACGTACTGGGCAAGTACCATCCGCACGGCGATTCCGCGGTGTACGATTCCATGGTCCGCATGGTCCAGGATTTCTCGCTGCGCTACCCACTCGTCGACGGGCAGGGGAACTTCGGATCCATAGACGGGGACAGCGCGGCGGCCTACCGCTACACAGAGTCTCGACTGGCGAGCATGGCGGTGGAGATGCTGTCCGATATCGACCGTGATACTGTCGATTTCGCGCCCAACTTCGACGACCGCTTATCGGAACCCACCGTCCTTCCTTCCGGCCTCCCGAACCTGCTGATCAACGGTTCGTCCGGGATCGCGGTGGGCATGGCGACGAATATTCCTCCACATAATCTGCGGGAGATCGTTGCGGCCTGTGAACGTCTGATCGCCGACCCGGACTGCAGCATCGAGGACCTGCTCGAAGACGTGCAGGGGCCCGATTTTCCGACCGGCGGCCTGGTCTACGGGAGTACCGGGATTCGTGAGGCGTACACGGGCGGGCGTGGCCGAGTGATCATGCGGGCCCGGGCACATATCGAAGAGCGGCCCCGTGGCGGAGAGTCGATCATCGTGACCGAAATCCCGTTCATGGTCAACAAGACGCGCCTCATCGAGCAGATCGCTCAGCTCGTGCGCGACCGCCGCATCGAGGACATTTCTGATCTCCGCGATGAATCGGACCGGGACGGGATCCGCGTCGTGGTAGACATCAAGCGGGACGCCATTCCTCAGATCGTGCTGAACAAGCTGTTCAAGCACACCCAGATGCAATCCACGTTCGGCGTGATCATGCTGGCCCTGGTGGACGGCGTGCCCCGCGTGATGGATCTCAAGACGATCCTGACTCATTTCCTGGATCACCGGCACGAGATCGTCGTTCGGCGCAGTGAGCACGACCTGGCCGTGGCCAAGGACCGCGAGCACGTACTTGAAGGCCTGAAGGTCGCCGTCGACAACATCGACGAGGTGGTGAAGATCATTCGGGGCTCTCGGGACGCGGCTCAGGCGTCGGAACGGCTCCGCGAGAGGTTCGAACTCACGGAGCGGCAGTCAGACGCCATTCTAGCCATGCGGCTCTCCCGCCTCACTGGTCTGGAAACGGAGAAGCTCGAGGCCGAGCTGGTGGAGGTTCGGGCGCATATCCAGGAACTGGAAGCGATTCTCGCCTCGCGTGACAGGCGCATGGCCATCATCGGCGAAGAGCTTCGCGCTATTGCTGACAAGTACGGCGATGACCGGCGCACCGAGATCATTCAGGCCGAGGCCAGTTTCAACCCTGAAGATCTGATCGCGGACGAGCCGATGGTTATTACGATCAGCAACCAGGGGTACGTGAAACGGATCGCCCCGGCGACCTACCGCCAGCAGCGGCGGGGTGGGCGAGGGATCGCCGGCATGTCCACAAAAGACGAAGACTGGGTCCAGCACCTGTTCCTGGCTTCGACGCACGATTACCTGCTGGTGTTCACCGCCCGGGGGCAGATCTACTGGCTCAAGGTGCACCAGATTCCGGAGGCCTCCAGACAGTCACGCGGAAAGCCCATAGTTAATCTGCTCAATCTCGACCGTGAGGAGGCGATAGCGTCCGTCGTGCGGGTGCGGGAATTCGTCGATGACGAGTATCTGGTGTTCGCGACCCGGCAGGGAACTGTGAAGAAGACGCGGCTCTCGGCTTACCAGAACATCCGCAGCAACGGAATCAACGCGATCAATATCGTCGAGGGCGATCGGCTCATCGACGTCAAGCTCACGGATGGGACCAACGACATCATTCTCGCTACCCGGGGCGGCATGGCCATCCGTTTCGCGGAGGCGGACGCTCGGGTGATGGGCCGGGCCACCCGCGGCGTCCGCGGAGTGAACCTGAAGCCGAAAGACGAGGTGGTGGGGATGGTCGTCGTGCGGCGCGACGCCAGCCTGCTGACCGTGACCCGGCTCGGCATGGGCAAGCGAACCGCGGTCGACGGGTACCGTTCGCAGCGGCGCGGCGGGCGAGGCCTGATCAACCTCAAAGTGTCGGACAAGACCGGGGAAGTCGTTTCGGCGCTGGAGGTCAACGATGACGACGAGTTGATCTTCGTAACTCGCAACGGAGTCATCAATCGGCAGCGAGCTTCAGAAATCAGGGTCATCGGCCGAAACACCCAGGGCGTACGGCTCGTGGCCCTGGATGACGACGACAAGCTGATGGACGTGGCCCGCATCGCGGAAGAGCTGGCCGACGTAGAAGAACTGGCCGACGTAGAGGACCTGGCCGGCGTAGAGGACCTGGCCGAGGAACTCGCTGGCGCCGAGGAAGCCGGCACACCAGAGGTGGCTGACACACCAGAGGGCGATGCCTCCACCTGAGGTAGCCACGGAACTCGTTTCGCTGGCCGAGATTCGCGCGGCGGCCGAGCGAATTCAGGGCGTAGCCAGGCGGACGCCCCTCCTGCCGATGAGCCTTCGGCCGCCGGGCCGGTCCGACCCGGTCGAGGTGTGGCTGAAGTGCGAGAACTTTCAGCCCATGGGAGCGTTCAAGCTCCGCGGTGCGTTCAATTTCCTGAGCCAGCTGGGCCCCGAGCAGGGGACCGGTGGTGTCGTGACATACTCGTCGGGTAACCACGCCCAGGGAGTAGCCTACTCCGCCCGCCACCTCGGAATAGACTGCACCGTAGTCATGCCGACCGATGCGCCGGAGATCAAAGTCCAGGCGACCAGACGGCTTGGCGCGGCGATCGAGCAGGTCGGTACAACCAGCCTTGAGCGCCGCCGCAGAGCCGATGAAATCGCACGTGACTCCGGCGCTGCAATGGTGCCCCCGTTCGATCATCCGTGGATCATCGCCGGGGCGGGAACGACGGGCCTCGAGATCCTCGAGCAGCTCGGTCGTGCGGCAGGGGCCGCATCCTCGGGAACGGGTGCCCCCCTCGTCCTCGTTCCGATCGGTGGTGGAGGCTTGATTTCCGGCACCTCGGCGGCGATCAAGGCGCTGATTCCCGACGCCCGCATTGTCGGAGTCGAGGCCGAGCGAGCCCCTAAGATGAAGCTTTCACTCGAGGCGGGAGAGCCCATAACCATCGATCCACCGACGACCCTGGCGGACGGCCTTAAGCCGCTCCGGCCCGGCGACCTCACGTTCGCGCACTGCCGCTCCTTGGTGGACGAGGTGGTGACCGTCTCAGAGGAAACACTGCGCGAGGCGGTGCTGTGGTGCTACGACAGAAAGCTCGTCGTGGAGCCGAGCGGGGCGGCGACTGTCGGAGCGCTCCTGGCCGGGGCGGTAGCGCCGCAGCACGTCGGCCGTGGCCCAACAGTTGCGGTGCTGTCAGGTGGAAATATCGATCCGAATCTACTGGCCGGTTGGCTCACGGAGCCACGGGGAGTCGCTGAATGAGTGCCAGTCCGTTTATCGCCGTGACGGCGCCGACTCGCGAGAATGAAGTGGGAATATCGCGGGCCGTCCTCGAGGCGGGGTACCTGCGGGCCGTTCGAGTGGCCGGCGGTATCCCGCTGGTGCTCTCGCCGGTGCTCGACCTGGATGACAACGAGCACCTTATGGGGATGGCTCAGGGGCTCCTCCTGACGGGGGGAGAGGACATGGATCCAGCCAACTACGGCCAGTCGTCCGACGGGGCTCGCCGCGTGTCTCCTGAGCGGGATGCGCTCGAACTTCGGATGCTGGAGGTGGCGCTGGTAGCGGGCATACCAGTCGTCTGTATATGCCGCGGGATACAGGTGCTGAACGTGGCCCTGGGCGGCACTCTCTATCAGGATCTAGCCACACACTGGGGAGATACGGTCGCGCACGATTCTTTCCGTGAGTTCGATGAGCTGATCCACCCGGTCCGCACGCGTGGCGCTCAGCGACTCGACGACGTCTTCGAGACTCCGGATTTCTCCCAGAACTCAGCCCACCATCAGGGGATTCGGGACCTTTCCCCGGAGTTGGAACCGGTAGCATGGGCTGTCGACGGTCTGATCGAGGGAGTGGAAATCAAGAACGGTGGCTCCTGGGTGGTCGGAGTCCAGTGGCACCCGGAACGGCTGCTGGATGACCCCAGCGGTACCAATCGCCGACTCTTCCAGCGCTTCGGGGCAGAGGTTCGGCGAGCAGCTCCTTCCACCCGCTGAACTGTGAACCGAGCGCTTCTTCTGTTCGATATCGACGGGACGCTGATCAACGCTGGCGGTTCGGGGCGGGCGGCCCTGCGCGGCGCCATGCTGGAGGTATTCGGCGACACTGGACCGATCGAGACCTACGATTTTCACGGCCGGACGGATCCGGCCATCGTGCGGGGTCTCTTGCGTGAGGCCGGCTGGGATGACGGAAGGATAGAGCGTCAGTCCGCCGACCTGTGGCCGGTCTATTTCGAGCGCCTGGACCGGGAACTCGTGGAGCGGCGGGCTGAGGTGGGTGCTTTGGCTGGGGTGGCGCAGCTGCTGGCGGCGATCAGGCATGGTGAGTCCCCGCGGCGTTTCAGTACAGCGCTTCTGACGGGCAACATGGAGACAGGGGCGTGGGCCAAACTGCGTTCCTGCGCTCTGAGCGAATTCTTCGATTTCGGGGCCTTTGGATCTGATGCGGAGCAACGCGATGAGCTGCCGGGTGTTGCTTTGGCCAGGGCCTCGGAACATACCGGGCAGGCGTTCCCGGCGACCGCGGCAGTGGTAATCGGAGACACCCCATACGACATTCAGTGTGCTCGGGCCGGTGGAGTCCGGATGCTGGCAGTCGCGACAGGCCGACATTCGGTCCAGGAGTTGGAAGAATGCGGGGCGGAGTTCGTGCTCGAAAACCTGACGGATACGGGCCGTGTCCTCCGGGCGCTTGAGGATGCTCTCGTTGCCTGACAAGCAGTGGCAGCTGGATGCCCTGGTTTCAGGCGCGGGAGTTCGGCGCTCGGTACCTGTGCGGATGTCGGACGGCTCGCTGCTGGTGGACGATATGGCGGTGCCGATCGGCTCCGTGTACTGGGTCGCCCGCCGGGCCACCATGCTGCTCGTGTTTGCCGGAGAGTCTTCGCTGGCCCTGAAAGGCGCGCCCCGAGACCTGGACGCCCTGTGGCGCGAGCTGGATTCCGTGGTGGATCAGACCGAGGTTCGCCGCAACCTGGTTCGGCGCCTGGGCCACGAGGTGGTGCTGTTTTCCGCCGCCGCCGCCGTGCTGGGTACACTCGACGGCCAGGCGGTGCGCGGCCTGTTCGTGGTCACCGCGACTCGTCACGGTTTCCACATGTTCGCTGGAGAGACTCACCAGACTCTCGCCTGGCCCGTGGATACGGTGCAGCCCATTCCGGGACCCGACGATCGTCCCGAAGCGTCGGCCAGGTTGATCAAGGGCGCCGACGAGTTGACGATCAGGTATCTGTATCCGGAAGAGGTCAGCGCTCTGGTGGATGTGGCCCAGGCCGAGCCGCCTGCCAAGCCGCGCAGCGAGTCACTCGAGATGTTCACGCGCAGCGAAGTCGCTCCTCCGGCCACGGCCGACCTGCCGGAGTTTTCTCTCGCCGCGGGTTCCCTAGCCGAAGTGGCGGCCCGGGCCGCGGCCAACATTCCCGGTGAGACAGCCGCCCACGCCGGAATAGAGCCCCCATTCTTCGAGACGCTTTTCCTGGAACTGGGCGAGATTGCGCTCGGCCCCCTGCTGCTGCGAAAATCAGCCGCCAAGAGCGCCACTAACCTGGCCAAGGCCGTGCGGGCGCTCGATGCGGAGGGCCTCAAGACCGATTCCGAGGCTGCAATATCGGCGGTCGTGGACAGGATACTCACTGTTTTTGGAATCGAATTGGCCCGGGTACGGCGGGATCAGGGCCAAAAAGTGGGGCGTGACACTTCGCAGGTGGCGAACGACAGGCTGGCCCTGGAGACGATTCTTCAGGAGCCGTTCGTCAGGCTGTGGTCGCGTTTCGAAGGTCTGGCCGAGCAGCAGGACGGTCTCCTGGAAAGTGTGGCTGAGCTGGACGTAGCTCACCCTGATTCCAGCGAGGACGAAGTGCGGGCGGCGGCCGACGAATGGCGCGCCAGCCTGGCTCGGCTGGACAGCGGATACGAGGGCGCCTGGCGGGAGATGGTCGAGGAGATCGAGAACATGTGGTCTACGGTTCTCCTTCCAAGGCTCGTTGCCGCCCGGACCCCCGGATTGAGCCGCTCCGCAAACTGGATCCAAATCGCTGTGCTCGCTGTTATCACCGTGGCGCTGGTTGCGACGCTTGTCGTGTTTGCCGCCACGTGATCGATACCATCTGAAATGACAACCGGGAGGACAGGTTTTGAGTAAGAAGTCCAACAAACAGCGGCCCCGCCCCGGGCAGGCCGCCAAGCAGTCCGGTGGCAACCGGACGTTTTACATGGTTCTGGCCGGAATTGCGGTGCTCGGCGCCGGCGCCCTGTTGTTCGCCGGCGGCGACTCTGAAGCGCAGTCACCGGCCACTCCGTTCAGCGTGGCGGAGCTCACGGCCGATGCGGATGCGAACGCCGGAGTCGCTATTGGCCCGGAGGACGCGGCGGTTACGATACTCGAGTTCTCGGACTTCCAGTGTCCGCACTGCCGGAACTTCAACGGTCTCACGGGCCGCCTGCTGCGGCAGAACTACACGGGCCCCGGCGGCACCGTGCGCTGGATCGCATACGACTTTCCTCTCAACACCTTCCCGAACTCGCTCCCGGCAGCGCTGGCTGGCCGCTGCGCGGAGGCTCAGGGCCAGTTCTGGCGCATGCACGACCTCCTGTTCGCCCGCCAGGACGAGTGGGGTCGGGATCAGACTCCAAAGGACAAATTTCTCCGCTACGCGGATGAGACAGGGCTCGACCGGGGTGAGTTCGATGACTGTCTGGTTGAGCGCAGGCACCTCAAGCAGATCGTGGCCTCGCGGAAGTACGGCGATCAGCTTGGCGTGACCGGAACTCCGGCCCTGTTTCTCAACGGACAGCGAATGGGGGCCGGGTCCTACCAGGCCATCGAGGGCTTGATTCAGGAGGCCCTGGCGGCGAGCAGCGCGCCTGAACCGGCGGCCGCCGAGTAGTGAGCGATATTCGCCGCGGGCAGGCCACAGTCGCCGTCGCCCTGATGGGGGTCTTTCTGTCGCTGTACCTGGTGCTTTACCGCCTAGGTGTATACGGCGAACTGGTGTGCGGCTCGGGATCCTGTGAGGTCGTTCAGGCCTCGACTTTTTCGGTCTTCCTGGGGATTCCTGTGGCCGCCTGGGGGCTGGCCTGGTACGTGGCCGTATTCGTGACCGCGCTAGTCCAATCACGCAGGCTGGATGCGGAAGGGCCAGATGCAAAATGGCCAGGCCTCATGCTCGCCGTGCTAGCGGCAGGTGGCCTGGCCTTCTCCGCTTACCTGACCTGGATCGAGGTCGGAGTTCTGCACGCGATCTGCCGCTGGTGTGTCGGCAGCGCGATTCTGACCGTGTTAATATTTCTGGGCGCCGCTCCCTGGCGCGCCTTGCGTCGAAGCGGAACGGCAGCGCCGGCGGCCTAAACGGCTAGCGGCAGCAGGCCA
>JBDLJJ010000096.1:0-11078 GCA_039714435.1 Gemmatimonadota bacterium
ATTATTTCAGTTTGTCGATTGGCGGCGTGACAACACTGCCCTGGAGATATACTTGTGAGACCATTCGATAGCGCCAGACTTAGTCGCCTCGAGCGGAACATCCTGGACGCTGTCTATCGAATCGGTGCGGCTCCTGCATCGGAGATTGCGGCGGCCCTTTCGCTGCAGACATCTGAAGACTCTGTGCGGGTAACGCTCGGTAAGCTTGAGAAGAAGGGGATCCTCACACACCGGCGTGACGGCCAGCGCCATGTCTATAGCCCGGCGGTACCGACCGCGACCGCTCGCAGGTCAGCCCTCCGTCACCTGCTCGACACATACTACGTCGGCTCCTCTTCGAAGGCTGTGCTTACGTTGCTTGATCTATCATCGAAGAACCTCTCCAAGGAGGAACTCGACGAGATCGCGAGCTGGATCGAGCAGGAACGAGAGGAACTGCCGTGATTCAGATTCCGGCCTTCGCAGACGCGACGGGTGGAGACCTTATCGAGATCCTTATGTGGATCTTCGTGCAAGGGACTGCGCTCGTTGTGGTCACCGCTGTGGCGTCACGGCTGAGCCGGGCTCGAGCGTTACCGTTGAGCCATGCGGTATGGGGCGTTCTCATGGTAGCGCTCGTGGTTGTGCCGATCGTGTCCTACATGTTCCCGATCGGCAGGGCGCAGCTGGCGATCGTGCCTGTCGAATGGTGGGACGCGCCGCTCACGGAACCAGCTGACGGGCTCCAAGACATTCGGGTTGACGGCATGGGTGCACGTTCGCCGATGGCTCCCTCCCCGATCGAGAGTGAATTGGCCGCCTGGACGGATCCTCCCGTGTCTGGGTCGGCTGGATTCGGGTCGGTGGCGAATACGCTCTTCGCCATCTGGGCTACCGGTGCGGCAGCCATCTTCATGCTATTTCTGTCCCGCCAACTGGGGCTGCGGCGCCTGGAGCGGCGAGCGCGCCGCTGGTCTCATGAAGCGGCATACGACTGCATGCGGCAGGTCAGGCGAGAGCTGGGCGTGCAGCGCCGCGTCCGGCTGCTCGAGATCACGTCCCTCCAGGTGCCAGTGTGCTGGGGCGTCTGGCGACCGACAGTCGGGCTGCCGCCTGCCGCCTCCAGGTGGGATGCGGCCCGCCTACGAGCAGTCCTGGTTCACGAACTTGCCCATGTCCGCCGGTGGGACTACGCGACATATGTACTCGGACAGGTCGCCTGTGTCCTCTATTGGCCAAACCTCGCTGTCTGGTGGGCGGTGGGTCGAGCTCGGGCCGAGAGCGAGAGAGCGTGCGATGAAACGGTCCTCCGGTATGGTACAGGCCGGCGCGACTACGCCAGGCTACTCGTGAACTCCGTACGAGAGGCTCAGTTCGGCACGTTTGGCGAACGCCCTGTGATGTCGATGGCCTCGCGTCTCGACCTGGGGACACGTGTAACGAACGTACTTCGCTTCGGCTCTGGGCCCCCGGAATCGCGACCGTGGGTGGCGGTGGTGGGTTTCGGTGCCGCTTTGGCACTCCTGGGGGTTGCCGCCGTGGAGATAGACTCGGATCGGCAGCTGAGGATGCACAGCGCCCTGGCGGGGATGGACGATAGCGCGGCTTCGGCCCGCGCCGCGGCCGTCCGGGCTCTCGGAGACTTGCGTGAACCCGGATCTGTGTCTTCGGTTACGCGTCTGTTAGGCGACGAATCGGCGAGTGTACGTCTGACGGCGGCCTGGGCCCTTGCGGAGGCTGGATCCTCTCTCGCGATTTACCCGTTGCTGCGCCGGCTTGGCGACTCGGATCCTCGGGTGCGGGAGGCGGTGATTATGGCGCTAGGGCGAACGCGCGACCGCCGGGCATTCGCAGACCTAGAGGTGCTAACGGACTCGGAGGATTCAAGGATTCGCCTCGCTGCGACTTGGGCGATCGGGGAGATCAAGTGCGAGCCAGCGATTGAAAGGCTGACCTCTCTTCTCCTCAGCAGCGCCGATGCGCCTACTAGGCTGGCCGCTGCGCGCGGACTGCGAGGCGCCCCGCTGGAACTTGTGGCACCAATCCTCACCCGAGCGCTTGAGGACCCGCATCCGGAAGTCCGCGCCGCCGCGTCTGAATCTCTGAAGCTTAGCTCCTGATCACTGTTTTAGAGGTACAAGAATGGTACATAGTGCGCGTCTAATATGAAAAAATCTTTTCATCTTTCAACTGAGGGATTCGCCGAAAGGCAGGAGGAATCAAAAATGCGCTACTTCCGTTACCGATTAATGATCTTGGCGGGCCTGGCAGTCGCAGCGTCAACGAACGCCGCGTGGGCTCAAGCGCCGGAACAATTGGCAGTCGGTGAGCAACGAATAGATGGCACGCACATCCAACCGTTCGAAGTCGTCTGGCGGCAGCACCGATTCACGGATCAAGGGGAAGAGCAGGCGAGCAATCGAGTAGTCGAGAACGTGGAGAGGGTCGAGCGCGAGGGCGAGACACTCCTGCGCTTCACGCAGGTATGGTACGACAGCCTGGACGCCGTCCTGTTCACGACCGTTCGCGTAGCGGATCAAAGGACCCTCGCGTATCGAGCCTTCCACACGGGGGGCGCGCCCGGCGGATTCGGGCACCTGGATTTCAACGGCACGCACGTGAGCGGCGTTTATGTAGAAGCTCCCGAGGGACCGTCGAGGTACTTCTCCTTGGATCTCGACGATCAAGTATTCGCCAGTTTAGGCGGCCTTATCTACTCGGCCTTGCCACTCGAACTCGGACTAGAGGCGAGCTTTCCGGCGTTCGGCTGGGGTGGTACCACGAACCCGAAACAGAAGCAGCAGACATATCGGGTGCTTCAGCGGGAAAAGGTGACACTACCCGATTCTTACGAAGTCGACGCTGTCAAACTCGCCATCAATCCGAATGCAGCGAGCAACCTCACATTCTGGGTCTCCAGAGAGGCTCCTTATTTCGTTCGGGCTGAGTCCCGATCCGCTTCCGGGAGCCTGAGCGTCTTTGAGATAGAGGAGTGGAGCGTCACTCCCTAAGGCGAACTCGAAAGAGTAGTAATCCGCTCGGTGGCCAAACTTCTTGCCGGAGGTCTAGCGTTTAGATCCATCGCGGTCGGGTGGCTCTATGCCTGCGTGGTGACGAAAGACGGTGCGGCAGACTGTTGGGGCCCAACTTCGGCGGTGAGCTAGGAGGTAGCATATTCGAGCCCTCACTCGACCGGTGCGAGTTCTCGAGCCGCTGAAGACCTGACGAATCTGGAACGTGTCTGATCGAACAAGCCAAGTGATCATTACTCCTCACGGATGGTCATGAGCGGATCCACGCGGCTGGCGCGAATCGCCGGGCTGACCGCCGAAGTCGTCCCGGCGGCAAGCAGCGCAGCCGACACCGCCAGGAACGTCCACGGATCGTGCGTATCGACTCCGTAGAGCAGGCTGTCAAGCCAGCGCGAGGCGATCCACGCTATCAGAACGCCCACGCCGACGCCTGCCGCGCTGAGAGCCGCGGCTGACTTCAGCACACGCCCGCGGATCGAGCCGCTGGGCTCTCCCAGCGCGAAGCGGATTCCGATCTCACGGCGCCGCAGCGCAACCGCGTACGACATAACGCCGTAGACGCCGATCAGAGCAAGCACGGCGGCGAGTCCGCCAAGCCCCGACACTAGCGTGGCCCGGTAACGCTCGGACGCAATCGACTCTTCGATTCGTTCGTCCATGGTCGCAATATCCGTAAGCGGGATATTCGGATCGAGACTCGACACCACACCTCTTGCCGCCGGCAATATCGCATGTGGATCGTCAAGTACACGTATCACTATCGTTGCCGGCAAGCGGGTAAACTGAGGCGTCGGAACGTGCACTTCAGGGGCCGGGGGGTCCACGAGATTGCGGTGTCGCACGTCAGGCAAGACGCCTACGATTTCTCGTGTTTCGCCCTCGAACTCAATCTGGCGACCGACCGCATCTTCGCCATTGAAAGCCGCACGCGCGGCCGCCTCGTTAAGCAGTGCCACCGGCATGCCATCGGCGCCATCGCGCCAGTCGAACAGCCTGCCCTGCGTGGGTGTGAGGCCAAGCGTTTCGTAGTAACCGGGCCAACTGGATCGCACGCTTGCTTCCTGCGACTCTCCGCCTGCCTCAAACTCTCCGATCCATTCTCCGTCCCCAAATGGCAGGAAGTTCACACCGCCCGTGCTCACCACGCCGGGAATGGCATCCAGATCGCTGAACAGCCGACGATAGAAGGCGACCTTCTCCCCCTGCGTCTGATAGCGGTCGGTGGCTGGAGCGATGCTGAAGGTGACAATGCGGTCTGGAGCAAACCCCGGGTCTGAGTCGCGCAGATTGGCCAGTGTCTTCGACAGGAGCGTGGCCCCGATAAGCAGGAGCGCTGCGGCTGCCAACTGGATGCTTACCAGAACATTGCGCGCCCTGGTCTGCCCCTTCTCCTTGCTGCCCCCTCGTAATCCGAGGTGCGAGCCGAGGTCCAGCTTCCGCAGGCCCAGAGCGGGTGCCAGGCTTGCCAGGCCCGCTGCGAGGAAGATCGTCAAGAAGGACACTCCAACCACCCAGGCGTCGAGCCTGATCTCGGCCGACCGGGGCAATCCGCCCGGATACAAGGAGACCATTGCCTCGATGAGAGGGAGAGCGAGAGGCAGTCCCAGGGCACCTCCAATGGCAGCCAGTACCAGGGCCTCTGTCAGTACGAGACGCGCGAGGCGGGGTAGATCGCCCCCAAGCGCAACCCGCACTGAGAATTCTTCCCGCCGCCGATTCGCACGAGCCAGAAGAAGAAGTCCCACGTTGATCGAGGCCAACAGAAGCACAACGCCAATGGAGACGCCCATGATTCGGATCGCAGGTCGCGCCGGTGCCGCGACAATGTCCCCAAGCGGCTCCAGGCTGATCGCGTTCTGTCCATCGTTCTCGCGCGGGAACTCCTCTACCAAACGACGCTGAATCTGGGACATTTCCTGTTCGGCGATTTCGATCGGCGTGCCGCTACGAACGCGAGCCACCGCGTTTAGCCAGCTTGCGCCCCGAACCCTGCGTCTCCAGGAGTCGGGTGCGGGCGCAAGTGGCAACCAGACATCTACGTTTGGGGGGTAGGCGAACTCGGTTGGCGGCAGTACGCCAACGATCGGAATCGGCCTCGAGTCGAGGTCGACAGTGCGCCCGAGGACAGCGGGATCTCCGCCGAACCGATTCATCCAGAAGGAGTGGCTCACAACCGCGGCACTACCGTCCGTGACATCGAAATCGGCCGACCTGAAGAGGCGTCCAACAGTGGGGTTGATATCCAATACGCGGTCGAGTCCCAGCGTGACCTGGGCGACCGAGATTCGCTCCACTCGTCCCATCCCCGACAACGTTGCCGAGCTTGCCGACCAACCAGCAATGGCGGATAAGTTCGTGCTCCGCTGCTGCCAGTCTTCGAGATCCAACAGGCCCACGACGGGAAAGGGAGCGGGCTCATCGCCCGATGTCCGCGACACTCGCACGATCTGGTCTGCCCCAGGGTAGGGAAGCGGACGCAGCAGTACGCCCTGGAGCACGGCAGCTACCGCGGCGGTCGATGCCACTCCTAGCAGGACAGTGATGACCACCGCAGCCGACACGACTCTCTCCCGACGCACCATGCGGAAGGCGAAGCGCACGTCCGATAGCCAGCCATCGGACCGGAAGCGTGATCGTTTGACGCCGCGTGAGTCGATCTGGGCTCGCGTGGATCTCCAGGACAAAGTGCCGATCCACCAGTCGGCCACAGACTCGAGCGCGGCCGCCCAGTACCAGAGCCGAGGCCTCGCGCGGCCATTGGCCGATCGGCGGCGTAGCTCCTCGTCCAGGTCCTCGCGAATCAACTCGCGCTGGTCCGAATGGGGGATCAGTCGCAGCAGATACCGAGCAAGCAAACGCTGACCCCCAACCGACTTCGTGCGCCGCGAGCTGTGCTGACTCATACCGCGCCCTCCGACTCCTGTCCGGCAGCGATACGCCGGAGGGTCGGTAGAACGCCATCTGCCAGCGCCTCAAGAGAGCGATAACTTTCGCTTAAGGCGCGAGCCCCTTCAGGCTCCAGGCGGTAGAACTTCCGGCGCCGGCCCCCACCGATCGGACGCTCAGTGCTAATGTGGGACGAGACCAGGCCCACCTGCTCCAGCCGATCCATGGTAGTATAGATGGCGCCCGGCGAAACCCGCCGTCCGGTGGCATCTTCAAGCGCCGTCCGTAGCGAGAGCCCGTGCGCGCTTTCCCCCAATCGTGCCGTTGCGAACATCAGAAGCTGCTCCAACGAGCCCAGCCGCTTAGTCACACCTGACCACCCCTGTTGCGGATTTCAGTCGACAACTACATTGTAGCTGTTAGCGCCTACATTGTAGGTGTCGCTGTCAGAGAACGCAACCTCTCCAGTCTCGACGAGTCAGGACCAGGACGAGCTAGTATTCGAGCGGCCGGAAGACCTCCTGCTGAGCTACAGTCTTCGTATCAGCCACGAGGGTCAATACCTGATCCTCAGCGCCTCGGTCGGCGGCTCCTTTGGTGGTACGGCGCAGCGAATCTTCTATAAAGACCTCGCTGATCCGGCAGCTCCAGTCGTCGAGCTATTCCAGGGTATGGCGGCTGACTTCGCCTTCGAGGGCAACGAAGAGACCAGATTCTGGTTCCGGACGGAAGGGGGCAGCCAATCGGGCCGCTCCAGGACCTCAAGTATGCTGATCAGGCCAAATCCGACGCTCCAGTCTCCCGGATCTTCGCGAAGCCTCTCTCCATCGCCGACACGAGTGCGTCGATCTCCGGTTCGCCCATCGCCGTCGACATCGCCGCCGAACACGTGTTGATCATGGTGATGCCCTCATCGAGGAGGTAGCCGAGCAATTGGCTCAACTGCCGCCTCTCCTCGGCGCTCCAGAACGCCTCGCGATAGTTGGCTGGCGGGGTCGCTTGGGCGTGCACCCGTAGCAGCGAGCCGGCGCCCGTCACGCAGGCCGTGATACCTGTCGAGCGGATGGCCTCCTCGATTCCCTCCCGGGCGCGCGCTGCCAGGGCGTTGATTCGCTGGATGGCTTCCTCGTCGAACAGCTCCAATGCGGTCAGGCCGGCCGTCATCGTAATCGGGTTCGCCGAAAACGTGCCCGAGTGGGGAAACTGCACGAAGGCGGCGAGTGGATCCATGACGCTCATCACCTCGGCCCTCCCTGCAAGCGCGCCGACGGGGAAACCGCCGCCGATGAACTTGCCCAACGCCGTCAGGTCGGGATGCAGGTCGTACCAGGTTTGCGCGCCTCCGTATTCCGAGCGGAACGTGATGACTTCATCGAGCACGAGCAACGCACCATCAGCCTCAGTCCACTCACGGATCGCCTTGACGAACAGTGGATCCGCGGGCCGGAGCCCCACACGGTGTGGCATGAGGTCCATCAACACGCAGGCCAGCTCTCCCTTGTGTCGGTCGAGAAGGGCGAGCGCTCGTTCGATATCGTTGAAGGGGATCACAACTACGTCGGCGAGCGCGTTGGGTGGTGTCCCATGAGCCACCGGCACGCTTATGGGCGCATCGACGTCCCCCCAATTCCCTGGATTGGGATTCTGGCTCACCTCGGCGTAGTCGTACTGTCCGTGATAAGCGCCCTCGATCTTGGCGATCTTGGCCCGGCCGGTGAAGGCGCGGGAGGCCTTCAAGGCACCCATCACTGCTTCGGTGCCGGAGTTGACGAACCGGAGTTTCTCGAACCCGGCGCTCCGGCTGACGAGATGTTCGGCGTATCGCACCTCGATTTCCGTACCCTCGGCAAACGCCGTACCCCTCTTGAGCTGTTCGGTCACCGCCTCGACGATGGCCGGATGCGCGTGTCCGTGAATCAGTGAGGCCATGTTGTTGGAGAAATCGATGCGCTCGACGCCTTCGAGATCGGTGATCCGACAGCCGGTGGCGTGAACGGCGTACAGCGGGTGGGGCTTACGTAACACGGTGTTACGGCTCACCCCGCCGGGCAGGATCTCGAGGGCGCGCTCGTACAACCGTGCGCTGGCCGACGAGTTTCGGGATTCACTCATGGGGAATCAACTCGGCCCCGGTGCGTTCCTGCACGTACTCGAAGCTGACCCCGGGACTCAACTCCACGACCTGAAAGCCCCCGTCGACAATATCGATGACGGCAAGATCGGTGTAGATCCGATCCACGACGCCGAGTCCGGTCAGCGGGAAGGTGCAGGACTCGACGAGCTTGGCCCCACCGTCCCGCGTCGTGTGCTGCGTGATGACGAAGACCGTCTTCACGCCGGCGACCAGGTCCATGGCGCCGCCGACGGCCGGGATCGCATCCGGTGCGCCGGTCGACCAGTTCGCCAGGTCGCCAGATTGAGCTACCTGGAGCGCACCGAGCACGCAGACGTCCAGGTGTCCGCCGCGAATCATGGCGAAGCTGTCGGCATGATGGAAATACGCCGCCCCGGGGTTCGCGGTCACTTGCTGCTTGCCGGCGTTGATCAGCTCCGGGTCGCCCGCGCCCGGTTGGGGTGGAGGGCCCATGCCGAGCAGTCCGTTCTCGGTATGGTAGATCACCTCACGACCCTCCGGCACGTACGCGGCCACGCGCTCGGGGATGCCGATGCCGAGGTTTACGTATGCGCCGTCCGGGATGTCGAGCGCACAACGCTTTGCCATCTCGTCTCGCGTGAGGCCGACGTGCGCGTCGCTCATGGGTACGTGGCCCCCGCCGCGACGAGTTCGGACTCATGTGCAGGGTCGGCGACCGCGACCACACGCTGCACGAAAATTCCGGGGGTCACAATGACCTCGGGGTCCAACTCACCGACGTCAACGACGGCGGTGGCCTGCACGATGGTCGTCTTCGCCGCCATGGCCATGACGGGACTGTAGTTCCGGGCCGTCTTGTTGTACACGACGTTGCCGTGACGATCCGCCTCCCGTGCCCGGAGTAGCGCGAAGTCGGCGGTCAACCCGCGCACCATCAAGTAGTCACGACCATCGAATGCCCGACGCTCCAGGCCCTCTTCGAGCGGCGTGCCCAGGGCGGTCGGGGTGTAAAAAGCCGGAATGCCTGCGCCCCCGGCGCGAATCCGCTCGGCCAGCGTGCCCTGCGGAACCAGCTCGAGCGCTGTGCGCCCACTGCGATACGCCTCGGGGAACACCGTAGAGTTCGTGCTGCGCGGATAGGAGCAGATCATCTTGGCGACGCGCCCCGCCTTGATCAGTCCCGCGAGGCCGACCTCACCGCTGCCCGTGTTGTTATTGACGACCGTCAGATCGGTCGCTCCGTTGTCGATGAGCGCATGGATGAGTTCGATCGGGCTGCCGGCCTCACCGAACCCCCCGATCATCACGGTAGCGCCGTCGTACACGTCGGCGACCGCTTCCGCCACGCTCCCGACCTCTTTGTTGATCACGGAGCGGTCCCAACCGCCTCTGCCGCATCTCTCGCCGCCTGCACCCGCTCGTAGTCGAACAACCCCGCCTCGTCGTAGATGACCCGGTCCGCGTAGCCGTTGAACCAGATGGCCTCGGGGTTTCGACCCGCGATGCACACCTTCCCACGATCGGGCGCGCTGGCGGCGTTCCGGAGGATCTTGAAGATCACGAAACCGTGTTCGGTCCCCGGCACGCCTGGAATCGGCTCGTTCGTCACCGCGGCCACTTCGGTCTTTCCCTTGTAGTGGGTAATCGAAAGCCGAGCGCGCGTTTCCACGCCGGACAGCCCCTTCTGGGACTCGTTCAAGACGTGCCATGCAGTTTCGATCGGGACGTTGAACGCCTCGTGCGCCACGATGTCGCGGCCACAGAAGAAGTAGTGATTCTCGGCGCCGACGCGTTTCAATGAGCGCTGCATGATGCGCAGCGCATCGGGATCATCGTTGATGCCCCGGATGATCGGCGACTGATTCTCGACACTCACCCACCCGAGGGAGGTGAGGCCGTCCACCGCCCGTTTCGCCGAGTCGTTCCATTTCAGTGATCCGTTGGGGTTCTCGACGTAGTTCCCGTCGGCGTCCTTCACGAGAAACTCATCGGGGTGATTGAAGTGCACCATCATGCGCAGGCCCACGTCCGGGTACGTGGCGTGGAACTGCGTGAGCATTGCCAGGAACGTGTCGTCGAATCGATCTGGGAAGAACGCCATTTCCTTCGTCCCAATCCGGATTGACTCGATGCCGACCTCGGCGAGAGCGGAAAGCCACTCCGCGAGCTTCTTGTTCGGCAACACCATCGGATCCCCGCCGGACAGCAGGATCTCCCGCAGCCGCTCCCGGCCCGACTCGGGATGGAGACCACCGTTGTCCTCGACGATTCGGTTGTGCTCCAGAACGTAGGCCGTGATGTCGTCGATCTTCGCGAGTCCCTTCCTGGCGACCGTCCCGTCCTGGCGTTCGATTTCCTTGCGGCTGATCAACTCTTCCCGATAGCAGAATCGACAGTGGGCCGAACACGTCGAAGTGACGTACAGCAGGCCCAGTTCGTACTTATGAATCAGCCCCTCGACCGGGCTATAGTCCATCTGATACCCAGGATCCTCGGCGCCTGCGAGGCTCTTGGTTTCGTCCGGGCTCGCCTTCACCAGGCGTCTGAGGTGCGGGCTCCGCTGCGCCATGTCGAAGTAATGCCGAGTCACCTTGACCGGCATGCGCGCCTCGACGTCCCGCTCGGTGCCCTTCAACTCGCTGAGCGCCGTGAGCTCATCCAGCGAATAGAACCCGCGCATGTCCTCGGGTACGCGCTCGTCCAGGAACGGCTTGAGGCCGTTGACGTTGTGGCGCTCGTACCTGGGGCTCTCGACGGTATCGAGAAAGGCCTGTGCCCTGGCTGATGGGACGTATTGTTCGGTGTTGCTCATGACGACAATGCTGCCTCCGCAAATCGCTTCTACCTCGGCCAATCCCGCACTCAGGACCCCACTATATGGCATAAGGAGGGGGGCGCAACGTACTGTGCTGTGCTCCCCGACATCTGGACCAGGGCAGCTCTCATGCGATCGAGGATCTTCGGCGTCTGAGCGGCATCAGATTCGATGTCTTCGTCTGCGACGCGTTGCTTCGTGATGCCCTGCGTATCGGATCAGGTCCCACGCCGCTGCAGTTTCCGCTGCAGTTTGGAAACCGGTTCAGCTG
>JBDLJJ010000097.1:0-10799 GCA_039714435.1 Gemmatimonadota bacterium
TCCGGTTCATCAAGTCTTCCGGATGAGCCTCGGATTCAGCGCCTGCCGGCGCCGATGTGGACGTGTCAGACGTGTCAGTAGCCATCTATCTCCCGCGGCGCTTCCGCCAGAACGTTCAGGTGTCGTGAAAAAGTCTGGAAGAATAGGTGTTTTCCCGGTGCAGCGCCAAGAAATGCGCCCTGTTACGGCCCGGCTGTAGGCGCTCGGGAGCTATGCAAGGACGCTTGTAGGGTCAGCCACCCGAAACCACCCATGGCTCCAGGGCCTTTTTTCCAGCCTGATTCGCCCCATAGCGCGCTAATCCGAGAGAATACCAGGCCAGAGCACGAGAATCGTTCTCGGGTACGAGCACTGATCTCCCTGAGCCGTCGATCGAATCAAGCAGCTGCCTGGCGATCGCATCTACCCGGTCGGAATCGACGGGCGAACCGGTCAGGATGTACAGCCCAGCGGGCGGGCCCCATCCCAAGCTTCCTAGCGTGTGTGCCTCCTGAGACGGCGTCCCGATGGCGTTGTAATGGACGCGAAGCACGCCGTCGATCGCTTCTAATACAGGCATAGACGCCCCATCGTACCAGGCGAGGCCCTCGATGATGAATGTCTCGTGCAGCAGATCGTTGGCCCGCTTACCTGCAACGCTATACGGCCAATTCGACGAGTCGGCATGAGAGGGGGCGTCCCATGGTTCGCCTTGCTGGCTGCGGAGGAAGGTGGCGAGCTTCTCTGCAAGGTCCCCGTCTATGTCGACCCCGGACGCGCGCAGCCGAGACATCACACCGAGACTCAACGCCGAAACATTGTGCACCACCAGACTCGAATCGGAATCCGCAGGTTGATCCGAATACCAGATCGCCGCATTAGGTCCGTCCTCCCAGCAGCAGGTTGCTGTTCTCAGAGTCTGTTCGGCCTCAGCAGCCCTATCCAGATACTTCACGTCCCCGAGGACTTCAAAAGCGTCCAGGAACGTGAGCGCTGCCGCCGCAGTGGTGTACGAGTAAATCGTCTCTTGGGGATTGACCGAGCCATCGCCGAACGCGTCCCAGGCGTACGAGAGGCCCCAGCCCGGGACGCCCGGCCGTACAGTCATCTCCTCCAGACGATCGAGCAGACCGCGCGTAGATTCCTCATGGGATGGGTCGATCAGTGTCAGATGCAGGTAGGCCCGGGCTGCGAGAAGGACGACATCGGGCTCCTGGTTTGCCTCAGCCCCAAGTGCATTCAGTACCGCTCGTGAGGCTTCGATCGCTGGCTGGCCGCCACCGGGTGCCGTCGGAGCGTTGTCGCCGAAACATCCAATTAGGATCGGGGCCGCCAGCAGCACGGCCGAGATCATGGGATGGTGTGCACGCACTAGAGAGTCCTTCGGCTGAAGCTGAGCGGTTTTTAGACGTCCCGTTCTCACTTCTGCCTAGCACGTTGCGTGCCCTGCCGCGGTCAGCTGCTGTGGGAATGCTGGAGAGCGACCCTTCGCAAGCAGACATTCAGCGATCCAAAAGAGCCTGAGCTGCCAGTAGCGAGATGTCCGCCAGCGATACCCTGGCGCCGTGTCCGCCGATAACTCGCACTCCCCGTGGGACCTCACCCTTGACGCGACCTGCAACCAGCCAGACGGGACGCTCTGCGCGTGTGGCCGCGGCGATAACCGTTGCCGGGCCCTTACCGAGCAGGCTGCCCTCATCCCACGAGCCCTCGCCGGTAATGACGAGATCTGCGCTGGCTACTTTGGAAAAGAAGCCGATTCGGTCCAGCACCCAGCGGGCGCCGGGAACCAGGCTCGCGCCCGCGAAAGCGGCCAGCCCAGCTCCGAGGCCGCCGGCCGCTCCCGCTCCAGCCAGGTTCGGTATGTCCGCTAGGTCCGCCCCGTGCGGGCCCAGGTCCAGCGCCATACGCTCGGCCAGTCGCTCCAGGCCAGCCTCGAGCAGCCCGACCTGCTCCCCGGTGGCGCCTTTCTGCGGGCCGAATCGGCGGGCGGCGCCGTCGGGCCCAAGCAGCGGGCTGGCTACATCGGCCAGCGCGACTATGTCTGGGGCCAGCCAGGTCTCTGCCGGGCCTACGATGCGGGCCAGGCCGGCCAGAGAGCAGCCACCGGCCGCGACGACCTCACCAGCAGCATCGAGAAAACTGAATCCGAGCGCCCTGGCCATGCCGGAGCCGCCGTCCACCGTGCCGGAGCCGCCCAGTCCGACGATGATCGAGACCGCGCCCGCCCCTGCTGCGTGTAGCACGAGTTCTCCCACGCCGCGGGAGTCTGTCAGGCAGGGGTTTCGCTCGCCCGGCGGCACCAGATGCAGGCCGCAAGCATCTGCCGATGCGACGACGGCGGTGGCGTCGTCGAACCACAGTATCCGGGCCTCCACAGGCGCTCCCACGGGGCCGGTGACTTCCAGACGTTCCGTGCGCCCGCCGAGAACTCGGCCCAGGACGCCGAGCAGTTCGGGCCCGCCGTCCGAAATGGGCAGCGCGACGATATCCGCTGCCGGTAACGCCTGCCGCACGCCGAGTTCGATCGCGTCCGCTACTTCGAGCGCGGAAAAGCTGTCCCGAAACGCGGCCGGACTGATCAGGACTCGGATAACACCTCCTTCGCGTGGCGTGGCCAGCGGCGTAGACACTCATGCGGCCGAAAAGCTACTGTGTGAGACATGTTCGGGCACGGCAGTTCCATTCGCATCATTGGCCATAGGGGCGCGGCGGGCGTGGCGCCCGAAAACACCCTCGTCTCGTTCGAGCGCGGGGTGCTCGGCGGCGCTCAGGCCATCGAAATGGACGTCCATCGGGCCGCGTCTGGCGAGCTCGTAGTGTTCCATGATTCAACTCTGGATCGCACCACCAGCGGCAGCGGGCCGGTGGAAGCCATGTCGCTACCAGCACTCCAGCAGCTCGATGCGGGCTACGGTTTCACGCCCGACCACGGACGGTCCTTTCCGTATCGGGAGAGCGGTGTCACGGTCCCGACGCTAGATCAGGCGGTAGAGGCGTGCGCTGGGTTGCCGCTGATAATCGAGGTCAAGAGCGCGGCGGCGGGCCGGGCGCTGGGCGAGTGGCTGCGAGATCACCCGGCCAGGCCACGAATCCTGGTTGGCGGGGAGTCGCGCACCGACTCGGCGCCGGCTGTGGCGGCGGCCATGTACAACTGCGCCAGCGCCGCCGATCTGCGGCCGACCGTTCTGCTCTCCAAGATCGGGCTGCACCGGCGCCTGCCCCCCAAAGTCTCAGCGGCCATGGTGCCGGTTTGGAGCCACGGCCTGCGCGTCGTCACGCGCGGATTCGTGCGGCGCACACACGAAACGGGACAGGGCGTGTTCGTCTGGACCGTTAACCGGCCGCAGGAGATGCGCAGGCTGTTCGACCTCGGCGTGGATGGGCTGATCAGCGATTTCCCCGCCATTGTCAGGCGCATCGTGAATGAGCGACAGGCCCTGGAGTCCGCAGCGTGAGAGCGCAGGATCCGGCCAGCCAGCGGGCCATACTGCATGTGGACATGGACGCCTTTTACGCGGCCGTGGAGGAGCGCGAGAACCCGGCTCTGCAAGGAAAGCCGGTCGTGATCGGGTCCGACCCCCGGGGCGGCCGGGGCCGGGGGGTCGTTGCTACCGCGAACTACGAAGCTCGGCGCTACGGAGTCGGTTCGGCCATGCCGATCGGCCAGGCGTACCGGGCCTGCCCACAGGCCGTGTTTATTCGCCCCCGAATGTCGCTCTACGCCGAAGTATCGGCACGTGTGTTCGAGATTCTGGGCCAGGTCACGGATCTAATCGAACCACTCAGCATCGACGAAGCGTTCCTGGATGTCACGGCCAGCAGACGCCTGCTGGGGGATGGGCCGGCCGTGGCGCGGCACATAAAGGATGAAATCAAGCGACAGGAATCGCTTACAGCTTCGGTCGGCTGCGCTGCTTCAAAGTTCGTGGCCAAGGTGGCCAGTGATCTCGACAAGCCGGACGGGCTCGTGGTCGTCGAGCCGGGACGCGAGGCGGACTTTCTGGCCCCGCTTGGCATCGAGCGGCTGTGGGGAGCGGGGCCAAAGGCTCAGCAGCGGCTGAGGAATCTGGGCTGCGCTACGATCGGTGACGTGGCGGCCTGTTCGGAGGCCCGTCTTCAGAAGGCGCTGGGCGATGCACTCGGCGACCGCTTTCACCGGCTCAGCCGAGGGCTGGACACGCGGCCGGTCGACACGGGACGAGGCCGCAAGTCGCTGAGCAAAGAAGTCACCTTCGGCGCAGACGTGAGCGACCGCAAGCAAGTCGAGCGGCGGCTTCTCGCCCTGAGTGAGCAGACGGCGGCCGCTCTGCGAAAAAAGGGCCTCAGGGGCCAGACAGTCACGGTCAAGCTGCGCTGGGAGGGGTTCGAGACCGTGACCAGGCAAAGGACTCTACCGCAGCCTGCCGATACGCTGGAGGCGATCTGGCCCGTGGCCCGGGAGCTTTTCCGGAAGGCGGACCGGCCCCGTCTCAAGGTCCGCCTGGTGGGCGTCAGCCTTTCGGGGCTTAGCGAACGCTCGGCGGACCGCCGGCAGCTAGGCCTGTTTGAGCCGCCGGGAGAGGCGCCGGACACCCGTATCGCCGGAGCGCTGGATACCCTGAACGAGCGTTTCGGAGCCAATGCGGTCACCCGCGCCGCCGCGCTGGGGCAGAGCCGCCGGAGTTTCACACCTGACCCAGAACCAAGGAGCCCCGATGAGCCAGCTTCCGACGCGTGATCAGGCGGTGGCGCTCATGCACGAATACACAGCCAATGAGAATCTTCGGCGGCATATGTATGGCGTGGAAGCATGCATGAGGGCCTACGCCGAGAAGTACGGCGAGGACGCCGAACTCTGGGGCCAGACTGGCTTGCTGCATGACTTCGACTACGAGCGCTGGCCCAACGACGATCACCTGCCCGACGCGGAGCACCCGAGCGCCGGCGTCTCCGTACTGCGTGAGCGGGGCTATCCCGAGGAAATGCTGCAGGCGATCATGGCGCACGCCGACTACACGGACACCGCCGCCGAGAGCAAGCTGGACATCACACTGCGCGCCGTCGATGAACTGTCGGGGTTTGTGATCGCATGTACTCTCGTTCGCCCCAACGGGATATCGGACCTGGCGCCCAAGTCGGTGAAGAAGAAGCTCAAAGACAAGGCCTTCGCCGCGGCCGTGGACCGTGAGGGCATCCGGGAGGCGCAGGAAGCGCTGGGCGAAGACCCCACGGAGCATATCCAATTCGTAATCGATGCCCTGCGCTCGGAGGCCGACGCGCTGGGCCTGTAGCCGACCCACGGGGCCGGTAGCCAATTTCGTGCAGCGGGTGTTCGCGCTCGCTAGATTCCTTTGCTCACCCGGCGACCGATTTGATCGCCGTTATGACCCAGGAAGCTCGTTCTCACCGGGAGGCCCAACTGACTACGACCGGAATCACCACGATGATCCTCATCCTCGCTTTCGTTTGGGGAGGTTTCGGGTATCTCATACTTCGGGCCGTGAGACGGGAAAAGGCTAAAAAAGACTCAATTTCGTAGGGGGACCTGTGGAAATTCCATTGCTGCGCATATCGAGCCGCACCGCGGCGGCTCTTCTGGTTGGCGGCGCCTTTGCGTGCACTCCGGCGGATCAAGCGCGAGACAGCGAAATGGCTGGCCTTGACGCGGAACACGTGGCGGCGCAGCTGGCCAAGTTCGTACCCACCACTCTGAGCTTCGATGAGTCGCTCCTCGATGAGCGGCAGAAATCGGTTCTCAAGAACCTGATCCAGGTTTCGGATCACCTCGACATGATCTTTCAGCTCCAGGCATGGCGCGGAAACTCGGACCCGGCAGCCGTTCTTCCGCCCGGTCAGGAAGCGGCTCATGCCTACTACAAGATCATGTACGGCCCGTGGGACCGGCTGGAGGAGAACGCCCCGTTCCTGGATGTCGGGCCCAAACCAGCCGGTGCCGGCTATTATCCCGAAGACATGACGGTGGAGGAGTTCGAGAACTGGATCGTCGAGCACCCGGAGGACGACGCAGCTTTCACGTCGTACTACACGGTCATCGAGCGGACCGAGGATGGCGGGCTCGAGGCTGTTCCTTACCGGGAGGCGTACCAGGAACACCTGGCCGCCGCGGCCGAACTCCTGCGCGAGGCGGCCGCCAAGGCCGACAACAAGTCACTGCGGCACTTCCTGGAGCTACGGGCCGAGGCGCTCCTATCCGACGAGTACTTCGACAGTGAGGTCGCGTGGATGCGGCTCGAGGACAACCTGATCGATCCGACTCTGGGGCCGTACGAGGTCTATGAGGACAAACTGTTCGGGTACAAGGCTGCGTACGAGTCGTTTATCACTCTGAAGGACCCGAAGGAGACAGCCCTCCTGGAGGGACTGGCCGCACATCTGCCTGATCTGGAAGCGGCGCTGCCCATCCCCGATGAGCACAAGTACCTCGACCGGCCGTTCACCTCACCTATCTCTGTCGTGACGCAGGTGTATGTCGCTGGCGATAGCAGAGCGGGCGTGCAGACGATCGCCTTCAATCTTCCCAACGATGCCCAGGTACGAGAGGAAGAGGGTTCCAAGAAGGTGATGCTGCGCAATGTGATCGACGCCAAGTTCGAACAGATCCTCAAGCCCATCGCTCAGGTCGTACTGGTCGCCGAACAGGCCGAGCGCATTTCGGTAAACCCGTATTTCACGCGCGTTCTGATGCACGAACTGGCCCACGGACTGGGGCCGGACTATGTGACCGGCCAGCCGGATCTGACCGTTAACAAAGGGCTCAAGGACAAGTATTCCAGAATCGAAGAGGCCAAGGCGGATGCGGTGGGCACGCACAGCCTGCGTATGCTCGCCGAACGCGGCGTCTACACGCAGGACTTTCTGGAGGAGATCTACATCGACCACGTGGCCGACATGTTCCGCTGCGTGCGCTTCGGCGTGGGAGAGGCGCACGGAATGGGCTGCCTGACACAGTTCAACTACCTGCGCGAGCAAGCCGCCATCACTCATGATCCGGAAACCGGCAGGTTCGCGGCTGATTTCGAAGTCATGCCCGGCGCCATGGCCGACCTGGCCCGTCACTACCTGCTTCTGGAAGCCACGGCCGATTACGACGGCGCGGTGGCTTTCATCGAGCAGTACGGCAAGATCTCACCCGAGATGCAGGACGCTCTGGATCGGCTGGAGACCGTTCCGACGGACATCGTGCCCGTGTTTGCCATCAAGGAGATGATTAAAGACTGGTAGAGCGAGTGGTTAGCCACAACAGTCAGGGGGAAGACCATGCGACAGAAGAACAGGTTTGGGGCTTGGATCGGCGCCGGAATCGTGGCAGTAGCGCTGACGGCCTGTTCGGTAGAGGAGGCGGCTGACGATCAGGCTGCCGCCGATGCCCGCAATGTAGAAGAGACCCAGGGTATGGTGCTGCTCCGTGGCCTGCCCACCCTCGGCACCAGTGATGCCGTGGCCATCGTGGAACTCGACCCGGAAGCGGAAAACTTCGGTGAGATCTTGCAGGAGTTCGCGGTTACCGGTTACGACGCACCTCTGCACCATCTCTACTACAGTCCCAACGGCCGCCTCTATTCCACGGGTCTGGACCCCGCGTGCAGCCTGGCCGAAATCGGACTTTCCCGGGATGCCACAGGGAAGCCGGCTATCACCGGCGTCGAGTGTATCGATACGCAGGGCCAGCAAGTGGGTGAAGACATCATGTGGCATACCGTGAACGGCGAGACCTACATGTTCGTCACGTTCATGGGGGGAACCGGGCTGGACCAGGCCGATGGCGGTTCAATCGGAGTCTTTGATCCGCAGAGTAATGAAGTGGTCAGGATCATCGAGGCCCGGAAGAGCCAAGTGGGCGAAGGCGAGCCCTACATAATGTACCCACATGGCATCTCGGCCTACGGCGACCGAATGGTGGTCACGTCTACCGTACACCCCGATCTGGCGACCGGAGTGGGCAATGCGGTAACGATCATCGACCTGAATTCCTTCGAACCAATTGAGAACATCATCACCGAGGACGCGAAGCCCGTAGGGTTCCCATCGTCTCCGGTGGAGGTGCTGTTCGTCAGGCCGAGCATATCCGAAAAAGCGACGCCAAGCGTGCTGGTCAACACCATGTTCGGGTTCGAGGTTTGGAAAATTCCCTACAACGAGACGGACAAGTCTTTTGGCGCTCCCGAGAAGGTATACGACGGCGCGGCCGAGGGTACGGGGGTGCCGCTCGAGTTTTATGGTAATGAGACCGAGCTGTTCATCAGCCACTCGATTCCCGGGGTGGTCAAGAGGTACAGCCTCGACAACCTACCGGACCTCGTGTCTTCCGGACCCGACATCAATGCCGAACTGGGTGCGCACCACATGATCTTCTACTCGACCGCGTCCGGACGAAAAGTCATTGCCGTCCAGAACAACCTGCTGAATCTCGGCAACGCGGATGACAACGATCCGACAGATGTCGATTTCATTGCCAAGGTGAACGATCACTCGATCACGGTGCACGACCTGGAGACTGGCGAACGACTGGCAATGGTCAATTTCAAGGACCGATACCAGCGGGGTGTTGATAATGTCGAAGCACTGTTCGGGTCGGGATTCGTGCATCACCACTGACTGGCGGACGTGAGCAAAATCCTGGGCATTGTGGCCGCGCTGTCCGTCGCGATGTCTATTGTCCTCTATCAGGGCATCGCAGCGCGTTCCGGGCAGCCAACGCCACTGGCGGATTTTTCGGCGCCGTTCGTATTCGGGAGGTTTCAGCCGCCGTCCGATAATCCGCTGACCCGTGAGGCCGTCGAACTGGGGCGGCAGTTGTTCTACGATCCGCGGCTGTCGGGCAACAACACAGTGTCCTGTTCTACCTGCCATGAGCAGCAGCTAGCGTTCACCGATGGCAAACAAGTCGGTGTAGGTGTCTCGGGCAGGCCTCTGGCTTTCAACAGCATGAGTCTGGCCAACTTGATGTGGGGTCCGCGTCGCTTTTTCTGGGACGGGCGTGTGGCCTCGTTGGAAGAGCAGTCGCTGATTCCGATTCAGCATCCCGACGAAATGGCTCAGGATCTGGACGAGCTGGTTGACGAGCTTGCTGAAGAGGAGGCATACCGAGAACAGTTCGATATCGCGTACGGCAAGATATCCGCGGCTACCATCGCCGCGGCCCTGGCGTCTTTCCAGCGCATTCTGGTGTCGGCCAATTCGCGGTACGACCAGTTCCTGCGCGGCGAGATCGCCTTGAGCGAAACGGAAGAGCTGGGCCGCAAGCTGTTTATGGCGCATCCGGATGTGAAGGTCAGCCTGCGTGGGGGCAACTGCATCGACTGCCACAGTCAGTTTCTCACCAGCGGATTCAACACCCGCTTTGATGGATTTACCAACAACGGCCTCGATTCAGAGGAAGACCTGCCGGCCGGATTACAGAAGGTGACTGGCAAGCCGGAACATCGTGGACTATTCAAGGTCCCGACGCTGAGGAATGTCGCGCTTACCGCACCCTACATGCACGACGGGCGTTTCGAGACGCTCGAAGAAGTGCTGGACCACTACAACGAAGGTATCAAAACCAGCAGTACGCTCAGTCCGCTGATCCTGGAGGCGGACAATCTTGGCAAGGAGTCGCAGGATAGCGTCAGCCTCAATCTCACCGAAGACGAGAAGACGGCTATTATCGCCTTTCTGCACACGCTGACAGACCATGAATTTGTGGCGGCCGAACGATTCTCCAATCCTTTCTCGTCGAGTAACGGTCATGGCGCGCAAACGGTACCTTAGCTCGATCCTGCCGGTGCTGGCCGTAGCTCTCACCGGGGCTATCTACGTATCGTGCCAGTCGGTCCAGCCCGTCAGCCTGACCCTGCGTTTTCACCCCTTCGTCGGCGACCAGGCGCTGTTGCTCAACCAGGTGCGTTATCCCAATCCCGGCGGCGAGGGTTCCTTCAAGGTTCGCGACTTTCAGTTCTTTGTCAGCAACGTCCGTCTCGTGGGCAACTCTGAGGAATTCCTGGAGCCTGAGAGCTACCACCTGGCGCGCTTCGACAGTGAAGACGGTACGTACGTCATCGTGATCGACAGTGTCCCACAAGCGGATTACGGGCGGGTCGAGTTCGGTATCGGTGTGGACTCCGCGGCTAACGCTTCCTTAGCCTCGGTGGGCGACCTGGATCCAAACGGCCGCATGGCTTGGAATTGGGAGGTGGGTTACAAATTTGTACTGGTCGAGGGCGGACTGATGCTCGGAGACACCCAATACCCTCTCGTCTATCACATCGGTTTCGACGAGAACTACAAGGTGGCTTCATTCACGCTTGGTGACTCTTTGTTTGATCACCAGGATCCGAGCGTTGATTTCCGTGTTGACCTGCTCCAGATGTTCGACGGCACGGAGACGGTGGACATGGCGGCGTTGCCGAACGTGAAATTCGACCGCACCGATGCCGGGATGCTTGCCGGCAACTACGCCGGCATGGTGTCGAAGTGTACCCCTCCTTGCACCCGCTGAGGCGGGTTCGGCTGAGCTAACGGTTTGGATTATCTGCCGCGTACTTGTGGGCCGTAATTGCGGACCAGATGTGGCATACCCAGCCGAGTAATCCGCCCGATCCTATCCACAGTCCGGGCGTAACGATGAGCCAGAACACACCGCGCCAGATGGTTCCGTTGTAGATCTGTCCCACGCCAGGGACGAGAAAGCTCAGAACCGCCGCTGTTCCCGGATTACGCATCTATTCCTCCGATTCCAATGTCGAATGCCTCAAACTACTGAGGATCTGTACGAGAAAGCCGATTCGCGAGTTTCTCGCGCCTGGCGGGAACCGGCGGAGAAGATCCAGCGATCGTTG
>JBDLJJ010000098.1:0-10689 GCA_039714435.1 Gemmatimonadota bacterium
TTTCACCTGGTGCGCCCCGCTCGCGACGGATCCCCAGAAGCGTCCTCAACGCGTATCCACTTAGACCGTTACGGTCTCCCGAAAAGTTACACGGTGCTCTCTATCCCGGCTGAAGCAGCTGTCCCAAGCAGCGCAAACCGCTGTGCACATGTTATTGCGGTGGAACAACAGGGCGGGGGCGCGAGGTTACTGTAGGGCCCGCGTACAGCGAGCCTATAGGGACAGGGAACACCAAACTGCGACAGCATCGGTCACATATCGGACGTCTGAAGACGGCCACGCGGCTGTTCTCTGTTCTGCTCTTTCTGGCCGGAAGTGCGAGCCAGAGTGTGCGCACATGTGCCCATCACGATCTTCCGTCAGTTGCCGACTCGGGCCAGGCCAGCCACGCTCACGCCCCTGACAGCGAAAGCCAGAACGCCGGCTGCTCCTGTCTCGGCAATTGCCTCACAAGCGCCGGTCAGGCGCTCGCCAGCCAAGCTCCGGCGCTCCTCGCCGGGTTCATCGAGCTATCTCCGGCCGGCGGCCTGGCGAACCGGCCCGCGCCGATCAAGAGCCCTACGTCCTACCTCCTTCCGTACCCTACTGCACCGCCCGTTCTCAGCTGATCTAAGCAAAATCCACTCTGCGCGCAGTAGCCCCGGCGAGTTACGCCGCGGGTGAGCGCACGTGAATTGGTCAAAAATCACTGAGGATGATGACGATGACGCTAAGTACTTGTAATGCCAATCCAGGTTGTAGCAATCGTATTCGCCGCGCCGGTCTGGCTCTAACGATGCTGGCCCTTTCGGCAACCACGGCCGGAGCACAAGAGGTACACGAGCGTGCGGAAGACAGCCACGAGCACGCAGATGATCACGATCATGGACTCCACTTCGCGCACCCCATCTTCACCGAGTCGGCGTCGCCAGACACAAAGATCCGCCTTGACTACGCACGTACCTGGGAGGAAGACGCCAACGAGAACGAGGTCGAGTTCGAGGCGGAGTACGCCTTCCATCGCTCGTTCAGCATCGAGCTTGTAGTTCCGTACGTGTCGCTCAACCCAGACGCAGCACCCTCCGAGTCAAATCTTGGCAACGTCGAGGTGGCGCTGAAGTTCGCCAACTTTGCCTTCGAGGATAGTGGCGTTCTACTTGGCTACGGGGTGGAGTTCGGTCTCCCGACAGGGGACGACGAGCAGGGCATCGGAAGCGACCACCTATGGGAGATCGAACCGTTTCTTAATCTGGGAGTCAAGCAGGGCGACTGGGAGATTCAGGCCTTTTCAGTTTTCGGGATCCCGACCAACCAGGACGAAGGAGAGGAGATCGAGACCGAATTCAAGTACGATCTCTCCACTCTGTATCACGTCTCGGACCGCGTGCAGGCATTGCTCGAGCTGAACGGAGAAGTGGGCCTGAGTGGTGACGAAGCCGGCGAGGGCGTGGTGAGCCTGGCGCCCGGTCTCAAGGTGGCGCCTCTGGCGGATCGGTCCCTGTTTCTCGGTGTCGGCGTCAGCCTGCCACTGGGCGAGCAGGAGGTCGACGCAACACTTCGAGTGTCGGCCTTTTATCACTTTTAGGGTCAGACGCTTCGCACCGAAAAACGCCTATACCGTTTGGCCGAGCGCCTTCTCCAGCCGGGTCCGGCCCGACCTGCTGACGGTGAATTCTATTCCCGTCCGCAGGACGGCTGTCCGCAGACCATCCCGACGCGGGCGAAGTTCGTGCAGCGAACTAAGACGAATCAGGCTGGATCGGTGGATACGCACAAAGCCGTGCGGCGCCAGCCGGGCTGCGAGGTTGTTCATCGACTCTCGCACGAGATGCGAGCCCTCGGACGTGTGAAGCCGCATGTAGTCACCGGCACCGGAAACGGCATGGATCTCATCTATCCCGATGAGGATCGCTCGGCCCCCTATCCGAATCACTATTTTGCCCGGATCCGCCGGGGTTCGGTCAGCCGTACCGACCGTGGCTAGCAGGGCCGCGAGATTGGCCGGGATCCCTCCGAGTGCGCCGTGAACGCTCTCTCTCCCCCGGTTCAGCGCTTCCTGAAACCTCTTGTCCGTATACGGTTTCAACAGGTAGTCGACGGCGTTCACATCGAAGGCGCGTATTGCGAAGTCATCATAGGCCGTGGCGAACACCACGGCGGGTCGATAGTGAGGAAGGATGTGCTCCAGTACCTGGAAGCCGTTTAGCCCGGGCATCTGCACATCCAGAAAAACGAGTTGCGGCCGCAGGGCCAGGATAGAGTCGACCGCTTCCCGCCCCGTCGCGCACTCAGCCACGATCTCGGTGTCGCTCTCGTTTTCCAGCAGCAGCCGAATTCCCCGCCGCGCCGCTTCCTCGTCATCGACGATGGCGACGGTCAGCTTCTCCGTGACATCGGCCATGGCTACCCGGTCCCCTCGGCTTGTTTCCAGGGTACGCGCAGCGTGGCTGCCGTCCTGTTTCCGACATTGCGGGATAACGTCACCTCGCCTTTATCTCCATACAGCGCCTCCAGTCGGGCCCGGGTGTTTGCCAGTCCAACGCCGTCACCAGCGGTGCTTGTAGCTACAGCCGCAGGCGTTCCAGGTCCCGATCCGCTATTCCACACCTCGATGACCAGGTCGTTCTCGATCCGCTCGGCCCTCAGGCCCACGGTGCCAGCCGAGCTTTCGCGCTCGACGCCGTGACGTATGGCGTTTTCGACCAGGGGCTGAAGGATCAGACTGGGGACCGTCGCCGCACTCGCCTCAGGCCCAACATCCACCTGAACCTGGAGCTTCTCTCCAAACCGCTTCTTTTGAATGTCCAGATAGGCGACGGCGAACTCTATCTCCTCCGACAGAGAAACTTCCTGCTGATCGGAGGCACGGACAGCTCGGCGCAGGAGATCTGACAGTCCAGCGATCGTGTCCACCGCCTCCTGACCCCTCTTCTCGCGTATCAAGACAGACACGGTGTTTAAAGCGTTGAACAGAAAATGGGGCCGCAGCTGCGCTCGCAGGTTGTCGAGGCGCGCCGAAGTAAGCTGCTCTCGGAATTGGGTGGCCTGCAGCTCGCGTTCCTTATGCTTTGAGGCGTACCCGGCGGCGTGCGTGCCTATTACCAGTGCCCAGTAGACCAAGAAGGCGATGGGAAACCAGCGGCCCGCGAGGACGAGAAACACGTTCCAGTCTGGTGCGATGCCAACGATCAGCACGCGATTGATGAGATGAAACAGGCCAAGCTGGGACACCGCGATGAGGCTTCCGAATGCGAGGTGGCCCAGAATCGGCCTGACACGGTGGGTTGGAGATATCCAGATTCGCTCGGAGAAAAGGATGACCGCCGGCGCGAGGAGGGCCCAAAGGTACCAGTCCAGTATCCCCAGATAGGCTCCCCGCAGGGCAGCGCGACCAAGACTTAGCTGGGCCAGAACGCTGCCGCCTGCCGACAAGATGCCGAGTGGGGTAGCGATGCCGAACGCAAAGAGCCACAGCCGCGGGAGTCGCGGCAGACTGGTCACCCTGGACATCTGCGGTTCTTTTTCTCCTTCGTGAGTGCGTACGGGGGTTGCTGCGGGAACGTAGTCCCGGCGCAGCGTACAATTCCAGTCTCGGAAGAGGGGCGGCACACCCGTCTCATCATACAGTTGGTTCGCCGCTCTGAGGCGGCCATTCACCGCATGGGGGCTTCAACCCCACCGCCAATAGTCCTTTCTTGCGTTCGATAGTCTCACATTTCAGGAGGTTCGACAAATGGTTCAGGTCGTGTCGCGGCGGAGTTTCGCCAAGCTCGGCGGCTCGTTGGCCGCGCTGTCTCTCGTAGGGCCCAGCCGTCTCGCTTTCGGTAACCCGGTCGTCGGCAATCCGATGACCGGCGGCTCTGCCACCCGTGGGGAGCCTTCCTTCGAGCTGCTGGCGGTTCTCGACATCGAGCTGGACGGGTCATTGGCTATCGGTCCCGTACCGCTCGGCACCCGCCAGATATTTCCCATCAAGGGCGGCACGTTCGAAGGTCCCAACATGCGCGGCGAAATTCTGCCCGGTGGCGGGGACTGGCTCCTGCGCCGCTCCGACGGGGCCAGCAGCCTGGACGTTCGTGCCACGCTCAGGACGGACGACGGAGCACTGATATTCTCGCACTACCGCGGAATCCTCTACATGCCTCCCGAGGCAATCGCCAAACGGCAGGCGGGTAATCAGCTGACCGCTGACGATTACTACTTTCGGATCGCACCGTTCTTCGAGACCTCGGCCGACTCCTACGGCTACCTGAACCGCACAATGGCGGTGGGCATCGGAGAGCTAGGACAGGGCCGTGTCAAATATACAGTCTACTCAATTCTGTAGGCCCGCCGGTACACCCAGGCCTCCCCATGAACAGGACCAAGTCATATGAAAACTCGTAACCGAACCACATTCTCGGCCTTCGCACTGCTGTTCGCAGCAGCGGCCGCTTTGCCTTCTGAGGCCGCGGCCCAGGCTCCTGGCCAGCAATGCGTGGACAATCCCAAGTACTCTGAGTTTGACTTCTGGGTCGGCGACTGGACAGTCACGAACGCCCAGGGGAATACGGCCGGCACGAACAAGATCGAGAAGATCGAGAAGGGCTGTCTGCTTCTCGAAAGCTGGACGAGCGCCCGGGGCGGTACCGGAACCAGCATCAACTACTGGGATCCCGTGGCCGAGAATTGGACGCAGGTATGGGTGAGCGCGGGCAGCACCATCATTCGCCTCCAGGGAGGGCTGAAGGACAGCGCGATGGTCCTGGAAGGTACCTGGCAAAACCCGAGCGGCCAGATAACGCCTATGCGCGGTACCTGGACACCACTGGAGGACGGCAGCGTCCGGCAGTTGTTCCAGGTGTCGAACGACGACGGCGCCACGTGGTCAGTGTGGTTCGACGGCAATTACGTGCGTACGGACACGGGCGGCTGAGAAGGCTCTAGACGGCCGCGCCACCGTAGGATCCACCCCACACTGTCCGGCGGGTCTGCTTAGCCGTACGATCTCGGTGGTTATCATCACCGAGGCGGGCGGTTTCGTTTCCGCCTCTGAGCTGAGGAGGAGACGTATGCGTATTATCGGGCTTTTCGCAGTCGTTTTGCTTGCTGCTTCTGTTGCCAGTTGCAGCGAGCCGACCGTTCCCACCGCTCCGCCCGAATCTAATTCGTCGCTGGAGCCGGCCGCGCCCCTGTTCAGCGCTGGGCAGGCTGGCACAGACGATCTGACGGCGGTGGACGATGTGCCCATCTACGCTGATTTTTCGAATATCAACAAGAAGCTGGCTCGCATGAGACTGGGAGCCGAGCTGGCGGTGGCGGAGTTCGTTACGGTCAGCACCAAGGGTGAGTACGGCCGAATCGTCTTTGCCAGTGACCGTGGTAACAAGCAAACACCCTTCGACTGGGTGCCCAACGATCCACGCCGTGGTGGGCTGGCCACTATCTCCTATATCGTGGACGAGAGCGACGGCGACGCTACTGGAGGCCTGACCAACGCCGACACGGAACCGGCCATCGACCGGGCCATGACCACCTGGGACAGCCAGACGTGCTCGACCATCGGGATCGTCGGACTTCCTTACAACAACAGGGACCTCGGCGTAGTCGAGCGCATCCTCGGCTTCGGGGGTTCGAACGACGTTTTCGCCGACATTACGCATGCGGGCTGGTTGCCGGAGGCGTTCTTCAACTCGCCCCCGTTCTTCCCGCCCGATGGTGGAGAGTTCATCCTCGGAGTCACGTTCACGGCGGGCATGGTGGACGGGTCGGGTAACTTCACCGACATCAACAACGACGGAAAGCTGGACACTGCGTTCCGCGAGATCTACTACAACAACGCTTTCCAATGGACCATAAATAACATGCCGTTTCTGGGCTCGCCCATCGACGTAGAGACCGTCGCTCTGCATGAAGCGGGGCACGGCATGAGTCAGAACCACTTCGGAGACATTTTCGTGGACGGCGGCCTTACCTTCATACACTTCGCCCCGTTTGCCGTAATGAACGCCGCGATTTCCCGCCAGGCGCAGGTACTCGAAGGAACGGATGAAGCTGGACATTGCAGCATCTGGGGTGACTGGCCGCTCAACTAGCTGCCGATAGTTCGACAATCCAGGCGAGTAGGCGGCTCCAGCCGGGGCCGCCTACTCTGCCCGAAAACACTCGATCAACCCGCGTACGAGATCCGGGTCTTCTTCACCCAGCGGGTTGTTGTTCTGAGCGAAGGCGATGAACCCGTCCTCGGCCACGAGCTCGATGGTCACGAACACGAAACCGAAATCGTTTCCGCCCGCCTGGTAGCGAATGCCGTCCTGGGCGGGATTGTAGAACGCGTACTTCTCGACGAAGGCGCATGAGAGCACGGTGCACTCCGCCAGCGCCTGCTGCCAGCGGAACAGATCGAGCAGAGACCCGACCATCCCGCCGCTCCCCTGCAGAGCCCAGGTGACTTCGCCCCAGTACGGCGGAGAATTCCGCTCGCCGTGAGTCGCAGCGCCGTCCCGTCCGACGGCAACTCGATCCTCAGGAACCAGTGACTCGCCGTAGAAACCGGCCGTCGTCATTCCCGCCGGCGCGAAGAACTCGGCCCGGACGAAATCCTGAAACGGTTCACCGGTGGCGACTTCCACCATCGCGGCAAGCAGCGTAAAGCCCGAGTTCGAATAGGCCTGATCAGTGCCGGGCTCGAACAGCGGTTCCTGCTCGAAGATGCGGCCCAGCGCCTCGCGCCGCGTCATCTCCTCGAAGTCCCCGAACTCGTCGTGGTACTCCTGAAAGCCGGCCTCCATTCGCATTACCTGATCGATAGTGATGTCGGCCTTGGTGAAAGAAGCAGGAAAGAACCGGTACAGACGGTCGGAGGGATCGAGTCGTCCTTGCTCTTCCAGCTTGAGGACGGCCGCCAGCGTGAAATCCTTGGCTATCGAGCCCAGATCGAACAGCGTATTGCCCCGGTTCGGTATGCTGTCCTCGGTGTCCGCGAGGCCGTACCCCTTGAGCAGGGCCAGTTCGCCGCCCCTGGCCACGAGGACGGATCCGGAGAAGCCACTCTCCGCTCGCTGCTTCATGAACTCATCAACTCGCTCGCCCAGATCGCCCGAGACGACGGTCTCTTGAGCGGCGCTGGCGGGACGCCCGGCGGCCAGAATCGCCACGCAGACAACTCTCGCCAACCAGCCAAATCTTGGAAACATCAGACAGCCACTCCTTTTCCGTGTCGGACCGCGGTTACCGTTTTGATACGCGGAAAGGCCGCTTGGGTTGCAGGTTACGCGTATTCGGTCTTTGCCAATGAACCCATTGCTTCCTAGGTTTGCAGTCTCCCGTCGTCAGGCTTCTCGCCGTGCGTGCTGCCCACAGGAAGAGGTTCGTGACGGACGACTTTGACAGTCTCGCGACAGCCCTGAGCGACAGCTACGAGCTCCAACGTAAGGTTGGCGCCGGTGGGATGGCGATCGTGTATCTGGCTCGTGACCTTAAGCACGACCGTCAGGTGGCCGTAAAGGTTATGCGGCGGGAGCTTACCACCACGATCGGGTCGCAGCGTTTCCTGGACGAGATACGCATCACGGCTCGCCTGGAGCACCCCCACATTCTGCACCTTTACGATTCCGGGGAAGCCGCGGGGTTCCTGTACTACGTCATGCCGTATGTGGAGGGCCAAACCCTGCGGGACCGGCTGGAGCAGGAAAGAAGTCTTCCCGTAGATGAGGCCGTGAAGATCGCCCGCGATGTAGCGGGCGCCCTGGATTATGCGCACCGGCAGGGAGTCGTGCACCGGGACATCAAGCCCGAAAACATCCTGCTGTCGGAGGGCTACGCCCGGGTCACAGATTTCGGAATTGCCCGCGCGGTCCTTACCGCGAGGGATGAGCGGCTCACGCAGACGGGGCTGTCGCTCGGCACGCCGGCCTACATGAGCCCGGAGCAATCCAGCGAAGGCCAGATCGACGGCCGAAGCGATATCTATAGCCTGGCCTGCGTCCTGTACGAAATGCTGACCGGGGTTCCTCCGTTCATGGCCGGTTCGCCTCTGGCGCTGCTGGCGAAGCATGCCGCGGATCCGGTGCCTTCCCTGAGAGGCGTCAGGGTCACGGTGCCGGTGGGATTGGATGAGGCCATCGTTCGCGCTCTGGCGAAGGTTCCCGCCGACCGATACAGGACGGCAGCCGAATTCGCGGCCGCGCTGACCGGTGCGCCCTTCCCGTCCGGAGTCAGTCATCCTGTGCCTGCCGTACACCTCGATCCGGTGACCGGACCGGCCCGCATTTCGTCGACTTCATTCTGGGAGGAGCTGCGGCGGCGGAATGTGTACAAGGTCGCTGTGGTGTACGGCGCCGTTAGTTGGGTTCTCATCCAGGTCGCCGCCACCGCGGCGCCGTTCGTGAACATCTCCGACCAGGTAGTGACATGGATTATCGTCGCCGCGTTCGCGGGCCTTCCGCTGGCTCTGTTTCTGGCCTGGGCCTACGAGTTGACTCCCG
Source organism: Gemmatimonadota bacterium (assembly GCA_039714435.1). Lineage (GTDB taxonomy): Bacteria > Gemmatimonadota > Gemmatimonadetes > Palauibacterales > Palauibacteraceae > JAZDDE01. The sequence continues at coordinate 8,445 of JBDLJJ010000098.1, forward strand.
ACGGACTTCGGGCGACGAGCCCGATTCGGACAGGTGAGTTGCCGAATCTGCCGCAGAGGCGAACGACCGGTTTCCTTCCGCAGCGCTCGGGCTGGCTCGTCGTGGCGGGCGCGGCCATGGCGATCGGGTTCGCCATAGTGATTTGGCGCGTCACGCTTCCGGCCGGTCCGGAGTTGAACCAGAACAAGGTCGTAGTTTTCCCGCTGCTGCCCGCGTCCGGCGCGCCGGTTACTCAAGGAGAAGACGCGGCGACAATGATCGGGCACGCTCTCGAGGACGTAGAGCCACTGCGCTGGATCGACGGCTGGCGGCTCTTGGACAGCGAACAGCGGGCCGACGTGCGCCAACTGTCAGACGAAGGCGCGGCCGATCTGTCCCGGGCACAGCGGGCCGGGTTCTACCTCAGCGGCCGGATCGTCGCGTCCGACTCCGGCCCTCCCATCGTTGGCCTCACCTTATACGACGTACAGGGCGATTCCGTAGCGGCGACCTCCACAGGAGCCGCCAGCGCTGAAGCCGTCTGGACAGGCGGACTGACCGCCGTCAACAAACTCCTGCCGACCCTGATTCCAGGCACTGACGTTAAGATCGACGACACCTGGACACGCCGTGAACCGGCCGCGGTCGGCCGTTTCCTGCTGGGAGAGCAGCTTGCCCGCCGGGGAAGGTATGCGCAGGCCCTGGCGCCCTACCGCAGAGCGCTGGCCGCCGACTCCAGTTTCGCGCTCGCCGCCATGAAGGGCGCGATGGCGTACACGTGGTTGGATCTGGTCAATCCTGACGACAACGCGGAGGCGCTTCGTCTCGTCCAGGCCGCGCTTCGTTCGGCGGACGACCTCGCTCCGAGGCTGATTCATTTTCTGCGCGGATTCCAGGCATACCTGGAGGGACGGGCCGACGATGCGGTGCTGCGGCTCAACGAGGCCATCGCTCTCGACCGGGACATGACCGAGGCCTGGCTCCAGCTCGGTGAGACGTACCGCCACCTGCTTCCGAGCGATCCGCAGCCGGATTCGCTCGCCGCGCACGCCTACGGCCAGGCCCTGAGGAGCGATTCGATGGCCAACGCGAGCCTGTATCATCCGCTCGAGTTCGCGATCAGGGCCGGAGACACGGCGACCGCCCGCCGCTATCTGGACCGTCTTCTATCACGAGAACCGGGCTCCGCTCTGGCCTGGATGTCTCAGCTTACGTACGACTGCGTGGCGGACGGGCCGGAGTCGGTGGATTGGGCCCAGAAGGCAGCCCAGGATCCGAACCATCTCGTCTCCGCGGGTTGGAACCTGGCCCGAATCGGGGCCCAGATTCCGTGCGCCACGGCCGCCTTTGAAGCCGTGCTGGACCGGGAAGAACACGACGAGCACAGCTGGTATGCGCTTCTGGGAGTGCAGACGTTTCTTCTCGCTCAGGGACAGGACTCGGTCGCGTCGGCCCGGCTGAGGGCGGCGTTTACCGAACTGGACCAGGGCTTCTTTCGCCGCCTGGTAATTCTGGACGGGCTGGTGGATCCCCGTCTGGAGGCCTTCGCGGAAGAAATGGCCCTCTTCTTCGAGGATCGATACGGCGAGAACTATCAGGGGGCCCGGGCAAGCAGCTGGCTGTGGCTGTTCGCCAACTGGGAGCGGCACAAGCAGCGCCCCGCGAAGGTCGAAGCCATTTCCCGTGCGGTAGAGCAGAGGGCTCAGGCGAGCGGTAATCCTCAGGAGGCAGTCATTGCCGAGGCGCTGAAGGGACATGAGGCCCTGGCCCGTGGCGACAGTTCCGAGGCGATTCGTCTGTTTTCGGCTCTCAAACCGGCCGCCAGTCCGGACAGCATACCGTGGCACATGGTTCAGCCACTGGGCATGGAGCGTTTACTACTGGCACAGCTCCACCTGGCCCGCGGTGACTACCGGCAAGCTCTTGATGTGGCGAGTCTTTTGGACTCTCCCGCTCCGGTATACTACCTTGTTTTGCTTCGCAGCAGCCTGCACGTGCGCAAGGCTGCGGCAGAACGTCTGGGTGACATGCGCCTGGCGAGTCATTTCGAGAGGCGGCTCGCGGCGCTCGAAGCGGTGCCCTGACGAAGGTTCCCTCCACTTGAAGGGTTGGCTGCCATGGATTGGGGAGAAGGCAATAACTCCGACGATGAGATGTGGATTCTGATCAACGCAGTCGCGCTGATCGAGGAGCACCTCGGTATCGAACTTGGCGAGTACAGCGCCGCCAAGCTGAGAGATGATAGTGGCCGTGGTGCGGGCGGCGG
>JBDLJJ010000099.1:0-10682 GCA_039714435.1 Gemmatimonadota bacterium
CTCGGTAGACGGTGTCGATCGAGTGGTCTTGGGATTGGACTCGAACCGCGGTACGGAAGCGCTGACGCTCGCGGTCCTTGACGGCGGTCGCGTCGGACTGAGCATCGGAGGGGATGGAGAGATGATCTTCTTGGGCCGCGCTGAGCCCGGGGACTTTGTCTCGGGACTGGACTCAGCTCTTGCGGGTCTGGTGATTCGGCGGGGTGATACGATCTTGTACTCAACAGGGTCGGGCGCGCGACCGAGGTAGGTGGAGGACGAAGGATATCATTCACGTACAACTCGACAACCGCCGCCGTCTAACACCATTAAGAAGGGCCAGGTCAAGGGGACATAGCAATCCCAGGGTGAGGGGCACAGCCCTTCGCCGCCTGCTGTCCGCCGCCTGCTGTCCGTAGAAGCGCTGAATCCGGGGTATCGATGTGAGGCCGCAGTGAAGCGGCGGTCCAAGGGCCAGTGACGCCCAAACCTAGTTTGGCAGTCCTCGTGAAGGCTACGCAACCCTCCGAGCGTCCAACGTGTCAATCTCACCGGCCACACGTTCATAGGATTCTGCCCCATTCGCTTGTTCGGAGCTTACTATGAGATTTGCTAGCGGATCGCTCGCAGTCGTTCTGCTCTGCCCCCTCTTCGTCTTAACCGCTTTCGCCCAAGATGTTACTGGCACCTGGGAAGTAAGCCAGGATGTAGAAGGAGCGAGAGGGCTGGCGCTTACCTACCTCCTCGCGCAAAACGCCGATCAAATCGAAGGAGTCTGGAAAAGGCAGGATTTGGACGACATCACCTTTCATGGAACAGCTTCAGGCAACGTCGTTACGTTCGCTGTTTCCTTTCCGATCCTGAAAGGAAGCAATAGAGGAAGATCTGTTACGCTGGCGCATACAGGTATCATAGACGGTGATCTAATGAGCGGAACGTTTCGCGTTGCGTTAGAAGATCAAGCCGCGCTTGGGCCGGCGCGTGTTTGGTCTGCGAGGCGCGTCCAGACTTCCGATCCCGAACAAAGACAGGGGGCCACTGGATCAAGTGGCTCCGCCTGGCGGGTTTCTGCTCTGCCGTCGGAGCAGCTTGGAGAGCGCTTTGAGGCAGCCCTGAACAGGCTACAGGAAAGTGAAGGGTTTCCAGGTGCTGTCGCAGCGTTTCAGCTGGGCGACGGACGTTCCGCTGTAGTAGCGAGCGGCTACGCCGACCAGGAAGCACAGCGGCCGATGACCCCTGATTCCAGAATGTTGATCGGCAGCATCGGAAAAACCTTTGTGGCAGCTGTTGCCCTGGATCTCGAGCAGGAGGGCAAACTGAATCTGAAAGATCCCATCTCGACCTGGCTGGGTGATGAAGAATGGTTTAGTCGCTTGCCTAACGCGGAGCATATTACACTCCGCATGTTACTCAACCACACTAGCGGCTTGATCGATCATGCTCACGATCCGCGCTTTGTTCAGGCAGTACGAGAAAAAGCTGAGCATCCATCAACTAATCGAGATTTCGTCCTTGCGCCTCGCGAATTGGTGGAGTTTGTCTTGGATCGAGAGCCGCTGTTCGCCGCGGGCGCCGGCTATAACTACACCGATACGGGTTACATCCTGGCTGGATTGATAATAGAAAAAGCTGCCAATTCAACGTACTACGAACAACTCCAAGCGCGTTTTCTAGACCCGCTTTCGTTGCAGCGAACCGATCCCTCCGATCAGCGCGACCTCGCTGGACTGGTTCCAGGTTACATGGATCCTGGGAACCCTTTGGGACTACCGGAGAAAACAATGGAGGGAGGCGAGCTGGTCTTCAGCCCCGCTACCGAATGGACAGGGGGTGGATTAGCGTCAAATCCCAAGGATCTGGTTAATTGGGTTACCGTGTTATATGAAGGCACGGCTATGGTTGGGCCTTATGTGCAGGACTTGTTAGGCTCGTCCTGGAAGGGGCGCCGGGGAAGAACACGTTATGGTCTGGGCGTATCGATCAGTGAGTCGGAATTAGGGACAACTTATGGGCACGATGGCTGGTTTCCAGGTTATCGTTCTAAAGTGACCTATTTTCCTGCGTACGGCATCGCTGCAGCAATACAGGTGAACACGGATGTAGAGGTGGATTTAGGCTCCTACATTTTCGAAGTCATTGGTGTTCTACTTGAGGATGAACGTGAGTAACGCAGGTTAGGCTGGCAGTTCGGGGAAGCGTCAGGCGAGATATAGGCCGTAGTCCAGGCATTGGAGTTCCGTTAATGCATGAGCCAGCGAAGGAACCGAATGACCTGGAGATGTTTTTCGTAAAGCGAGCGAATGCTGGTGACGTTGGAGGACTTGTAGCGCTCTATGAATCGAATGCCATACTTGATTCCGGCGGTGGTGGGGTAGCGATTGGGACTACGCAAATTCGAGAATTCTTTGTCAAGTTTCTGGCCGATCGCCCGCAGCTCGATCCAAGCATTCAAGCCGCTGCCCTGTGCAGCGGAGATCTTGCACTCACCTCGTCTAGACTAAGCAATGGAGAGATCACCGCTGAAATTGCCAGACGTCAGCCCGATGGCACTTGGCTTTGGGTAGTGGACCAGTTTGCGGTCGGAGACGAGGTGTAGGAGTGGCGGCCTAGCAAGGCGTTCCGCTCGTACGCACCAGCGCCTTTTTTTCGAGAGCAGGAATCAGAGACCCAGTTTCTTCTTGGCGTAGTCGCCGGTCAAATGTTTTGCGACGTTCATGGGATCGCAGCGGCCATCGGGATCGAAATCGATGGGACCGATCTTGTTGGCAACCTTGAGGGCGGCGGCGTTGAGCCTCTTACTCCGCAGCCCGATGCCCATCAAGGCGGTGGCCATTGACATGAGGGCCGAGGTCGGCTGCTTTGGATACACCTTTTCGATTCGGGCAATGTGCGCCAAGAAATACTCTTCGTCCGGTGCGCTCTTCTTTTTGCCCTTGGAGATTTCGTAGAGCAGGCCGTAGCCGCACCGGCGACGCATGACGTCTTTGCTCCTGATCCACTTTTCTGCGAGATCGACCACGAACGGTGCCTTGGCGAGGGTGGCATCGCAGGATGAAAAGACATGCGCCAGGTAGCCGCCCTGCAGTTGTTCAACCTGCGTCTCGGCCTGCTCGATGGTCATGGTGCTTGGATCATCGATGAGCAATGAGATAATCTTCATCTCGTAGATCTTCACGTTCCAAAGTTGTCGTGCGAGTTTCGGATCTCGGCCGACCGTCTTGGCAAACTTACGCAGCTTCGTCAGCCCGATACCGAAGCTCTTCAGCCCGCCTGACTTCTTGGCGTGTTTCTCCCAATTCGCGATCCCGCGCGCATCCTGATGCGCCTTCAAGTACTCGAGGATTTTTGCTTTAGTCATGAGGAGATCATACCTCGAGCGAGAGGAGGAAGCCCGAATTGCGGAGGGTCCTGCAAGAACACATTCAGAATCCCAGCGGTTTGGCACGGAGCACAATCGTACAAAGATACGGATAGACCGTAGGCTCTGCTACATAACAAAGGGTTCTTTCGTATTGACATCGACCGAAGAAAACCCGAAATTACCTCTGCCTATCCCTACTCAACGCGCTGGGCGAAGCTGCGCAGACCTCAAGCGGAGATGAACTCATGAGCCAGGCAGAGCAGGACCGTCGTGTGAACTACATAGAGTTTTTGACCACAAACATCGAGCAGACCAAGAGTTTTTACTCAGAGGTGTTCGGCTGGGAGTTTACTGACTATGGCCCTGATTACACGAGCTATACCGACGGTCAACTAGCGGGCGGCTTTGCTGCAGCGGCTGAGGTCTCGAAAGGCGGCCCACTGGTCGTGATTTATTCCGTGAACCTGGCAGGGATCGAAGCCCGAATCACTGAGAACGGGGGGCAGATCGCGCGAGACGTTTATGAGTTTCCGGGTGGACGACGCTTTCACTTCACCGACCCGAGCGGAAATGAGTTGGCGGTCTGGTCTGATCGTTGAGTCCTAGCCGGAACCTCACCGGTGACGGGCCGAACGCTGCTACCCAAACCGGGACAATACGCTCGGTCGGTCGCTTCCGACTCGGGGCTAAACGTCCCGATCTTCTGTATGCCGATTCGGCAGATTGATCAGGTGTCTATCGGCGCCACGTGACGCAACGGCAGCAGAAATCCCACTTACCCAGTGCAGGGTGGGCACTGCGGGCCGGGGATCGGGTCCGTGAGTGTGGCACCCACATTGCCTCCTATGAAGGCGCGCGGTTTGGCACATCAACCGACCGGCTGACGAGCTCCAGGCCTGAAGCCGGAAGAATCTACCGGGCCGCGCATGTAAGGAGGTGCACTATGAAACTTCCGCTAATCGGAAGCAGCCTGGGTCTGGCAGGGCTCGGGCTTATCGTCTCCTCCGGGATGCTGACGGCCCAGTCCGTCTGGCATGCTCAGGAGGACCAGTCCACTCTTCGTCTCGAGATGATGCGACCCACGTTCGACGACGACAATTTCACTACCTTCTCCTCCGCGTGGTTCGCGACCGGGCGGATGCAGTTGACTCCGCGTTCAGCGCTTCTGGTAGAGGTGCCCTTCGGCTACGGCGAACTGTCGGCCATCGAGGGTACGTCGTTCAACCCGGAGGCACAGACGACGTTCGGGAATATCTATGTAGGCTACGAACAGAGGCTGGGAGATGCGCCCCTATTCTTCGAATTCGGCGCACGCGCCCCACTCGTCGATGAGGATCAATTCTTGGCTTGCCTGGTCGGTATCACCTCAGATCTGAATCGACAGGAATCGTTCGGGAGTGACATGGTCCCCGTGAACGCACTTGTATCGTACCGCGCGCGGTTCGACGACGGCGTGCTTCTGTTCCTCAGGGGCGGGCCCAACGTCTGGATCCCGATAGACGACCGGAACGACGCGGAAGTCATCGGCCTCGCTGAGGCACAGCTGGGCTACGCGATCGACCGCTTCGGTATCCTGGCGGGTGTCGCCAGCCGGACTCTGCTGAGTGAGGATCTCGGCTTCGATGACAGAACGAACTTCCAGTTCGGTGCGGGAGTCTGGTACGAATTCGGACAGCTCGTTCCGGCTCTTCAGGTCCGCGTACCGATCGACGAAGAAATGAGAGACGTCCTGGATACGGTCATCGGATTCAGCATAAGCGTGCGGCTGAACTAACTCGAAGTGCGGTCGTCGCCTGGAGCGGCGGCCGCTTTTGAACGCGCCACAACTACGTTGGTTGCTCCAGCCAAATGCGGTCCAGACCCACCTCAGCCAGCAATTCGCGGAACCGGGAGCTCGATTCCAGGGAAGCAAAGACGGGCGAATACTGCGCCACCAGCGCCCACGATCGCTCGTCGATCGCCCGTTCCAGCCAGTCCAGCGCGTCCGACTTCTTATCGAGCACCGCGCAGATGAGTGCGCTTTCGAACGCTCGCGTACCCAGGTGATCTTGCCGGACCGCCAATTCGGCTAGTTTCATCTCCAGCTGAGCCCGCCAGTCCCCGTCGGCCGCGGCGGGCGGCGGAGTCCCAGAGGTCGCACCAAAAGCACCCCGCGCCCAGGCCCGCTGGAGGTGCTCCACGCCCTCCTCCCGCCTGTCCAGGCCCATGTAAAGAAGCCCCATGTCGTAGTGCGCACGCCAGAACTCCGGATCGAGGCCCAGGGTCTTCCTGAACTGTCGAATCGCGGCTTCCGGTCTTCCGGCGTGGAAATACGCCAGGGCCAGGTCGTTGTTGATGATGGGCGATAAGGGGTCGAATTGCAGGGCAAGGTCGAGGTGGCGAAAACTGTCCTCATAGCGGCGCAAAACGAACGCCAGGTATGAGCCGTACCAGTGATGGGCGCGGGAGTAATGGGGACGGAGCTCTATGGCCCGCCGAAAGTCCTCCTCCGCGCCCAGCCAGTCCCATTCGAACGCGCCCCTCAAGAAGGCCCGGGTGGCATGCACTTCACCCAGCTCGGGATCCAGATCAAGCGCTCTGTCCAAGGCTGTCTTGGCACGGACGCGGCCCTCGCCGAACCGCCTACCGGCGGCTGGAGTCAATACCAGGTATGCGTTGGCCAGGGCTACATAGGCCAGAGCGAAATTCGGGTTGAGATCGAGTGCTTGCTCGAACTGATCGATCGCCCTGCTCGCATCCTCCTGTGAGCGGCGGTTTAAATAGAAGCGCCCCTCAAGGTACAGCTCGTAGGCCTCGACGTCCTTGCTGGGCTTCCTCGTGATCTGCGCCAGCTCGGCTGGCCGCAGCTCCGCCTCGAGCGCTTCGGCGATGCGCAGCGCCAGGTCGCTCTGGATTGTGAAGAGGTCGCGCAGATCGCGCTCATAAACCTCTGCCCACAGATGCTCGTCAGTTCGGGCGTCGATGAGCTGGGCGGAAACCCGTATGCGACCTTCATGCGAACGTACGCTTCCCTCGACGACCACATCTACCCCGAGCTCCTTTTGAATCACAGCCAGGTCGAGGTCGCTTCGATTCTTGTACCGCACCACCGACGTACGCGAGATGACCGCTAAATCGGACACTCGCGACAGGTGTGTGAGCAAGTCCTCCGCGATGCCGTCGGCCAGGTACTCTCCGTCGGTTCCCGGGCCCATGCTGAGGAAGGGCAGAACCGCGAGCGACCTGGGTGCGATTCGCTCCCTTGCGTCCTCTGATTCCCTTTTCTCGAACGGGCCGGCTTTCGACCGACCTCGCCTGCGGATCTGCTTCAGAAGCGACTGAGTCTGAGGGGCCGGGTCGCTGCCGTAGGTTTCTCGCATCCGGACCGCAAACTTTTCGTACTCGCGAATCGCCGCAGCACGATCACCGGCGCGATCCATCGTCCGAATCAGGCGCCGGAGCGCCTGCTCGGGGTCAGGCGAGAGCTGCGCTGCCCGCCGTGCGAAGTCGGTTGCGCTGATCCAGTTGTCCGTCTTCTCGTACCTGTCGGCCACCTTCCAGGCGGCGGTGGAGGCCTGTTTCCGACGATCCTCGCGCGCCGTCTCTCGCCAGCGCTCAAAGCCCGGAGACTGCGTGAGCGGAAGGCCAGCCAGTAAATCGCCGCGGTACAACTCCAGAGCCAGCTCGAACTGGTTGTCAGAAATCGCCGCCCCGAACTCGAACGCGTCGCACTTGAGCCTCGCTCGGTCGATTCCAACTCCATCGCCGAGCGACACAATCGCGTCTACACCAAGATGAGATCGGAGATAGTGCAGAGCGTTTCGGAGTGCTCCTCGAGCGCTTGTCGTATCCGGCCAGAGCAGCGCCAGGAGCACATCCCGAGGTTGATAATTCGGGGATGAAACAGCGAGGTAGGCGAGGAGTGACAGACGTTTTGGTTGCGAGAGCAACGCATTACGTGCTTCTGCGCTGAGCCCGCTGATGTCAAGAGAACCAAGGGTTCGAAGGTGAATCATCTGCGGATCATACGGCAGTAGCGTCCCCTCATTATTACATGTGGAAGACGGCTGGAAAACGCGACTGGACTAATGTGGTGCAAACGACAGGTCGGCCGCAACTGATGCCACCGCCGTGAAACGGAGTAAAGGAGGATCCCATGAATGCTTACCAAAGGACCACAGCATTGCTGGTCGCCACCCTGCCGGTCCTGGCGGCCGCCTGCGAGGACCCGCCGCTGGGCGTGCAGGATCAACTCGCCCTGCGGACTTCCGCGACTACGGCGGCGGAGACGGCCCAGACTTCGGTGCACGTACCCGGCCCGCCTCTCCCGTTCCGGGCCACCTATACTATCGCGGCGGACCTTCTTTTCCCCGGCGACCCGGCGTACCCGGCACGGTGTCCCACCGGCCCGACGAACGCAGCGGGCCCGGCCAGCGGCGAAGGGTATGCTACGCACCTCGGTTACATTACCGAAACGGAGAATGCCTGCATCGACTTCGCTACTCTAAGCCTCACTCTGGGCGAGTTCACACTCACAGCAGCAAACGGAGACGAGGTGTGGGGAGAATTCGAAGCCTCGGCCAGTTTCGATCCGCCGCCTCCCAACGCGAATTTCACCTGTAGCTGGCAGATAGTGGGCGGTACGGGTCGCTTTGTGGGGGCCACCGGGGCTGGCGACTGCCCTGGAAGTCACCAGTTGGGAGATGGTACATCGTTGATCATATTCGAAGGCTGGATCAGGTACGACGCTTCCAACTAGCGCCAATACCTGGGTCCGCAGCGAGCGGATTAGCAACCGGAGAGGCGGCCGGCCGGGGTCGCCTCTCGCCGGACTTGACTACAGAATGCCGGTCGTGCCGTTCATCCCTTCACAGGTCTGCAGGATCCAGATGTCCGAGTTGCGACAACATCGCGACATTGTCCCAGGTAACCCAGAGTTCCGCGATCTTGCCTGTCTCCATCCGAAACACGCCGCCAAAATCAATCGAGGCACGCCTGTCTGAGGGTGGGAACGGTCCCATCGGACCATGTTGAGTGCCTTCGTAACGGGCAAAGAAACCCACCAGATTATCTTCAGCGACAAGCTGGTCAATCGTGACGAGGCTGTCAGGGAACGTCACGCTGTCGAGCTCTATGAAGCGCCGCAAATCTTCCAAGCTGCGCACCTCGACGTCAGGGGTGGCCTGGCAGTGGCGAACAAAATCGACTGCAACTGTTTCGCCTAACGCCTCCAGGTTGCGATCATTTATCGCGACCACAAACCGCCGAACGAGATCCTTGTTGAGTTCGGTGTCTTTCACGACGTCCCCCTCGTGACTGTTCGCCCTCGTGACTATTGGCCCTCGTGACTATTCGCAAATATAGTCTATCACCGCCGGGTGATGGTCTGTACACGACGAAGAGCTTGGAAATGTAGCCTAATTAGACGCCAGCCACGGCGGCGGGAGAACGAGCATGGACGACAAGCGAGCCATGGCACGGCACTTTCTCGCGGCGCTGGCCTACCGCACCCAGAAAGCGGTGCGGGGCGCTCCGGAAGGCTTCGGCGAATTTGAAGCGGGGATGAAGGTCCGCACTCCGGGGGCGATCATCCTTCACATGACGAGCGTGCTCGGGTACGCCCGGACAATGTTTCGGGGGGGTAGCTACCGGCCCGAGCCTCTGGAGACGTTCGAGGCCGAGATCCTGAGATTCCACGGCATGCTGGCGGATCTTTCCGCCCACCTTGAGGCCGGCGATGCGCTCGCCCCGGTTACTATCGAGCAGCTGCTTCAGGGTCCCTTTTCCGACGCCATGACGCACGCCGGCCAGCTGGCCATGCTGCGGCGCCTGCACGGCTCGCCGATTCCGCCCGAGAACTTCATCGTCGCCGACGTGGACCCGGCGAACCTGACTCGTGATCAGGCTGAGCCGCGCAGCCCCGACGCCGAGTGGCCGGAGCAGCCTTAGCGGCGAACTCGCAACGGCGCTTCCCCTGTCGGTGTTGTGCACTGAAGGTCCAGGGAATCCCGTGGGGGATGAAAGCGAACTACCACGCTACAAGGGGAGTAGGCGGTGATGCGAAGAAGTATCGTATGGATTGTTCTGGCCGTCTCGGCCGCGGCCTCCGCGCCGGCAATCGCTCAGGAAATCGGCGCGACGCACTCGCTGACCGAGCTGGCGGAGGGCGTTTACGCGGTTCAGGCTCACTTCCAGGGTGCCAACGCCGCGATCGTCATCAATGACGGGAGCGTGCTGGTAGTGGACTCGCATGGCAGCCCTGCCTCGGCTGCCGCGCTTCTGGAGGAGGTGGGGCGGCTTACCGATCAGCCCGTGCGCTACGTCGTCAACACCCACTGGCACGCCGACCATCATGTCGGCAATCAGGCCTACTACAATGCCTTTCCGGGCGAGGTGGAGTTCATCTCGCATCGCTTTACGCGTGAGGACATTCCGGAGCTGGCTCGGCAGCAGCTGAAGGATGCCGCGCCTTTTATGGAAGGTCCGCTGGAGAAGGCCCGCGAACAGCTGCGAACCGGAACGGATGAGCACGGCGATGCTCTCACGCGTGAGCAGCGGCGGCAGATAGAGCGTTTCGCGCAGGGCCAGGCGGCGTTTCTGGATAGTATCGACAGTCTCGAGTTCGTACTGCCCAGCCTGACGTTCGAACGAAGCCTGACTCTCCATACTCCGACGCGCCCCATCCACATTAGCTACTTCTACAGGGGCCATACACGGGGCGATGTGGTCGTATATCTGCCTTCAGAGAAGGTTCTCGTGGCTGGCGATCTGCTCACGCAGCCTATCCTGTGGAGCTGGTCGAGTTATCCCGCCGATTACGTAAAGACGTTGCGAGCCCTGGAAGAATTGGACATTGAGCGAATCGTCATCGGGCATGGAGAGGTGCTGGCCGGAAAGGCGTATTTGATTCAGTCCAGACAGTTTCTGGAATCGGTAGTCGATCACGTTAGCCGGTCCCTGGCGAGCGGTTCCAGCCTGGAACAGGCGCAGGCTGATGCCGCCGGCAGCGAGACGATTCAGGCGTTCCGGGGACGCTTCGTGGAGGACACGGAATCGGAAAACGAAATGTTCAACAACATGGTAGGCTGGACGGTGGAGCGGGCCTACCTGGAGGCCAAGGGCGAGCTGGAGTAATACTCGCGGCAGGCCAGGGGACGACGCCCTCGATCCGCTCGCGTTAGCCTACCCAGCATCCGGCTCAGAAACTGTAGCGAAGCCGCGCGTATACGTTTGTATTGGTTTCCAGCTGTCCGAAGAACGACGCGTCAGGCCCCAGCAGCACATTGCCCCCCAGACTCAGCTTGACCGCGTCGCTCCAGTCATAGTCGAGCACGGGCCGCAGATGTGCGTCGTCGCGGCTCGG
>JBDLJJ010000100.1:0-10528 GCA_039714435.1 Gemmatimonadota bacterium
GGAGAGGCGCTGGACGTAGATGAGCTGTTCGTCAAAGAGGCCTACGTCGGAGAAGGCCGAACGCTCCGCCGGTTCAGGGCGGCCGCTATGGGCCGCGCCGCGCCGATCCGGAAGCGCATGAGCCATGTCACCGTTGTCGTAGGCAAGAAGGAGTAGTCGTGGGTCAAAAAACGCACCCTTACGGATTCCGACTCGGGCTGGTCAAGCCCTGGAAGTCGCGCTGGTATGCTAAAGGTCTCGACTTCCCGGCCTGGTTGGCGGAGGACGAGAAGCTCAGGAAGTACCTGCATGCCAGACTCGACCACGCCGCCATCTCCATGGTGGAACTGGAGCGGAAGCCGACCAAGATAGTGGTCACGATCCATACTGGCCGGCCTGGCGTGGTCATCGGAAAGCGCGGCGCGGAAGTGGATAAGCTGCGCGACGAGCTCTCCCTTCTGACCGACTCCGAGGTCGCTGTCAACGTGGAAGAAGTGAAGCGGCCGGAGGTGGATGCGCAGCTCGTAGCCAACAACGTAGCGCGGCAGCTGGAGCAGCGGATCGGGTTCCGGCGCGCCATGAAGAAAGCGCTTCAGTCCGCGATGCGGTCTGGCGCGGAAGGAATCAAGATCCAGTGTGGCGGCCGCCTCGGCGGTGCGGAGATCGCCCGGACCGAAGGGTATCACGAGGGACGGGTGCCGCTCCACACGATGCGGGCCAACATTGACTACGCCACCCGGCTGGCCAAGACGACCTACGGGACGATCGGGGTCAAAGTGTGGATTTTCCGCGGCGAGGTCGTGGAGGAGCGCCGGGGACAGACCTATACGACCGGTGGCGGGGCGTAAGGAACGACTATGCTTCAACCCAAGAGAGTCAAGTACCGGAAGCAGCAGAAGGGCCGCATCAAGGGCCTCGCCACGCGGGGGAACAAGATTTCCTTCGGTGACTACGGCCTGCAGACGCTGGAAGCGGCCTGGATCACGAACCGGCAGATCGAGTCCGCCCGTGTGGCCATGACTCGGCACATCAAGCGTGGCGGTAAGGTCTGGATCAGGATTTTTCCGGACAAGCCGATCACCAGCAAGCCGGCGGAGACGCGCATGGGCAAGGGTAAGGGAAACCCGGAGGGTTGGGTTGCCCCGGTGAAGCCGGGCCGCGTGTTATTCGAGCTCGAGGGAGTTCCCGTAGAGCTGGCTCGCCGCGCCATGGAACTGGCCGCAGCCAAGCTCCCGGTGAAGACCAAGTTTCTGGTCCGGGAGGAGTAGGGAATGCAAGCGAATGAGATCCGGGAACTCAGCCTCGATGAGATCGACGAAGAACTCGAAAGAACGCGAGAAGAGCTGTTCAACCTGAGGTTTCGGGCCAGCTACGAAGAGCTGGAGAACCCGTCACTGATGCGCGAGCTACGCCGAAACGTGGCCCGGTTTATGACGATTCGAGCCGAGGTCGCCGCCGGAGCCGACGATGAGTGAACAAACAGTGAGTGAAGAATCGGTGAATGACAGCGTACAGGGCCGACGTAAGGTCAGGCAGGGAACCGTCGTCAGCGACGCCATGGACAAGACTGTCGTGGTTTCGGTCGAACGGCAGGTCGCCCACCCCCTCTACGGCAAGCGGGTCAAGCGCAGGAAGAAGTATCACGCGCACGACGAGAGCAACGAGTTTCGCACTGGCGACATCGTGATGATCGAGGAGACGCGTCCGATTTCGAAGAAGAAGAACTGGAGAGTCCTGAGCCTGGTCAATCGACCGGAGCAGGAGGCCTAGGAAATGATTCAACAGGAAACCGAACTTCGAATCGCGGACAACTCAGGCGCCCGGCGGGCGCTGTGCATTCGCGTCCTGGGCGGATCCCGTCGGCGTTACGCGGGCCTCGGTGACGTAGTGGTGGTCACGGTCAAAGACGCCATCCCGGGTGGAGCCGTGAAGAAGGGCGAGGTGGCGCGCGCTGTCGTAGTGCGGACCGCCAAGGAGAGCCGCAGGCGAGACGGATCATATATCCGTTTCGATGAGAACGCGGCGGTCATTATCAGCGACGCCGGAGAGCCGCGGGCGACACGTATTTTTGGTCCGGTAGCCCGTGAACTGCGCGAGAAGAGGTTCATGAAGATCGTCTCGCTCGCCCCTGAAGTGATCTGACGAGAACAGAGCAGAGAAACGATGACGCGGAATAAGCTACACGTACGAACAGGTGACCGAGTCCAGGTGCTGTCCGGTAACTACAAGGGTGCCCAGGGCACGGTCCTGCGAGTGATTACGGCCAAGAACCGGGTCGTTGTCGAGGGGGTGAATATGCGGAAACGGCATCAGGCGCCGTCTCAGCAGAACCCTGAAGGCGGAATCGTGTCCTTCGAGGCGCCGATGCATGTCTCGAATGTGATGCTGATCGATCCGACGACAAATGAGCCGACCCGCGTGCGGGCCCGGCTGGATGCGGACGGAACCAAGGAGCGCATTTCCGTGCGTAGCGGCAACCCGATCCCGACGCCGTAGGGATCCTGGAGAGACAAGTTTCGAAGATGACACAATCAAGACTACGTACACACTACGAATCGAACGTTCGGCCCAAGCTGGCTGATACGTTCGGATTCACGAATCCGATGCAGCTGCCGCGGCTCGAAAAGATCGTCATCAACGTCGGTCTCGGCGATGGAAAAGACGATCCGAAGCTGTTGGACTCGGTCGTAAAAGAGATAGCTCTGATTGCGGGACAGCAGCCGATCGTAACCAAGGCCAGGCGATCGATCTCGAACTTCAACCTGCGGGATGGAATGCCGGTTGGCGTAAAGGTCACGCTACGCGGCAGGCGCATGCTCGAGTTCATGGATCGCTTCGTGAGCACGGCGATACCCAGAATTCGGGATTTTCGCGGCTTTAACAGCCGGGCATTCGACGGTCGCGGCAACTACAGTATTGGCGTCCGGGAGCAGATGATTTTCCCGGAAATTGACTATGACGACATCGTCCGGACACATGGGATGGACATTACGTTCGTCACCACTACGGACCGAGATGACGAAGCGTTGGTCTTGCTCCGCGAAATGGGTATGCCATTCCGCGGTGAGACCCCGGTCGTCGTTTAAGGAGCGCGGAGCCCACCTACATGGCGAAACGATCACTGATCGAGAAGGCGAAGAGGACCCCGAAATACAGCTCGCGCACGATTCGGCGCTGCCAGCGCTGCGGGAGATCACGGGCCTACATCCGGAAGTTTGGACTGTGCCGGATTTGTTTCAGACAGCTAGCGCTGCGGGGGGAGATTCCCGGGGTGCGAAAGGCGAGTTGGTAGACGCATGAGTATGAATGATCCCATCGCGGATATGCTGACGCGGATTCGGAACGCGAGCCGGGCCGGCCATCGCCGGGTCGACATGCCCGCGTCAACGGTGAAAATCGAGATCGCCCGGATCCTGGCTGAGAATCACTTCGTGCAGAATCACAAGGTCTTGGAAGGGCCCAAGCACGCGATCCTTCGCGTCTATCTGAAGTACACGGATGACGAAAAGCCGGTGATCCGCTCGCTGCAGCGCGCCTCCCGGCCCGGATTGCGGCGCTATGTGGGAGCGGACGAAGTGCCCAAGATCCGATCGGGGATGGGTGTGGCGATTCTGTCCACATCGAGAGGTGTAATGTCCGACCGCGACGCGCGCAGTCAGCGCGTAGGCGGCGAAGTACTGGCCACGGTTTACTAGCTAAGAGCGCACGATGTCTAGAGTAGGCAAGAAACCTATCCCTGTTCCCGCTTCGGTCACCGTCACGATTGACGGGTCGGCGGTGAGCGTGAAGGGACCTAAAGGCGAGTTGAACGGATCCTTCGATCCCGAACTGACGATCGAGCAGTCCGACGGCATGATAACCGTCAGCCGGCCGACCGATCAGGTCCGGCATCGGTCGCTCCATGGGCTGACCCGTACGCTCATCTCCAACATGGTACAGGGCGTTTCGGAAGGATTTCAGCGGACGCTGGAGATCCACGGGGTAGGATACCGGGCTCAGCAGAAGGGCAAGGACGTCTCGTTCGCTGTGGGCTATAGCAATCCTGTCGAGTTCCAGGCTCCGGAGGGCGTGGAGCTGCAGGTGGAGACCCCGACATTGGTCCATGTGCGCGGCGCAGACCGGCAGGCGGTGGGTGAGGCGGCGGCCAGAATCCGCCGTATCCGGCCGCCGGAGCCCTACAAAGGCAAAGGGATCCGGTACCAGAATGAACACGTACGTCGCAAGGCCGGCAAAGCCGCGGCCAGTGCGGTTTAAGGAGTAGGAGCGATCATGGCATTTGATAGATCGGCTGAGCGCCGTGTGCGGCGGGCTCGCCGGCATGCGCGGGTTACTAAAAAGGTGCGGGGCACCAAGGACAGGCCGAGGCTGGTCGTGTTTCGTAGTCACAAGCATATGGAGGGTCAGCTCGTTGACGACGACCGTGGCGTGACGCTCCTGGGAATATCGACGCAGATTCCAGAACTGGAAGGAGCGGAGCAGGAGGGTCTCACGGCCAAGGTCGCACGCAGCTTCGTGGCCGGACGCCTGCTCGCGGAGCGGGCCACAAAAGCCGGGGTCGAGAGCGTGATTTTCGACCGGGGCGGATACCAGTATCACGGCCGGGTCAAAGCGTTTGCCGAAGGGGCACGCGACGGCGGCCTGAAGTTCTAATCGTTTTTTAGACGCAACCGGGAACTACACATGGCGAAGAAACAGAATCGGCGGCGAGACGAGGGTGACGGTCTCAAAGAGAATGTCATCCACATCAACCGCGTGTCGAAGGTCGTAAAGGGCGGGCGCCGCTTCTCGTTCACCGCGCTGGTCGCGGTGGGTGACGGGCAGGGACGAGTCGGTACGGCTCTCGGCAAAGCCAACGAGGTGGCCGAGGCCATCCGTAAGGGACTCCAGAAGGCCCGTGAGGCGATGGTCGAAGTGCCGGTAGTGCATGGATCGATCCCACACGAGCTGGTGGGCAGGTTCGGCGCCGGCCGCGTTCTGCTTAAGCCGGCCGGACCGGGAACGGGTGTCATCGCCGGAGGCCCGGTACGCGCGGTGCTGGAGTGCGCCGGCGTGCAGGACATCCTGACCAAGAGTCTGGGTTCCAATAATCCGCTGAACATGGTCCGGGCCACGATGGAGGGTCTCCAGAGCCTGGTCACGCCCGAGCAGATTGCTCGCGAGCGCGGAGTGTCGGTCGAGGAGATGCGGGAGGCGATGCGTGGCTAGGCTACGAATCCGCCAGATCAAGAGCGGGTGCAACGTCCAGAAGAGTCAGAAAGCGACCCTCAGGGCGCTCGGACTGAGGCACCACCAGGCGATTGTAGAAAAAGAAGACGGTGCTGCGATTCGCGGAATGGTGCGGGCCGTACGGCACCTCGTGCAGGTCGAGGAGATCGAGTAGACGATGCCAGAAGATAAAAAGCTGGGGCTGGACAACCTGAGCCCACCGGCTGGCGCCAAGCACAGCCGCAAGAGGCTGGGGCGCGGACACGGATCCGGTCACGGCAAGACGTCAGGTAGAGGGCACAAAGGTCAGAAGTCCCGCAGCGGCGCTTCCATACCGGCCTGGTTCGAGGGCGGACAGATGCCCCTTTACAGGCGCGTTCCGAAGCGCGGATTCAAGCCGTATCGGCGCGAGGAGATCCAGATCGTCAACCTGGCCAGTCTGGCGGAGCTGGACGAGACCGAGATCGGTCCGGAGCAGCTCAAGGCGCGGCGCCTGATCGGATCGCTGAACAAGCGAGTCAAGGTTCTGGGCCAGGGTAGTCTGGACAGGGCCATTACGGTGCGGGCACATGCTTTCAGCGCCTCCGCCGTGCAGAAGATCGAGGCCGGAGGTGGTCGGGCGGAGTTGATCAGCTGATATGGCGTCTCAGGTGAAGGCCGCCCAGGCCGTTCAGAACCTGTTCCGCATCCCCGAGCTGAAGAACAAGATCCTCTTCACGCTCATGTGCATGGCGATTTATCGCCTCGGAGCGCACATCACGACTGCCGGGGTCGATGTCACGGCGCTCCAGGCGCTGGCAGGCCAGTTCCAGGGCACGTTGTTCGGGATCTACGACCTGTTCGTGGGCGGTGCTCTGCAGCGCGCCACTGTGTTCGCCTTGGGCATCATGCCGTACATCTCGGCCAGCATCATCTTCCAGGTTCTCGGCGCCACGATTCCGACGATCGAGAAGCTGCAGAAAGAGGGCGAGGACGGGCGCCGCAAGCTGACGCAGTGGACGCGCTACGCCACGGTCGTGCTGTGCATCTTCCAGGGCTACTCGTACAGCATCTTCCTCGAAGGCATGAGCGTCGTGATCAACCCGGGGTGGGGCTTCCGGCTCACCACGGTGGTTCTGCTTACGGCCGGCGGCGTGTTCATCATGTGGCTGGGCGAGCAGATCACGGAGCGGGGAATCGGCAACGGCATGTCGTTGCTGATCTTCTTCTCGATTCTGCAGGGCTTCCCGACAGCCGTGTTCAACACCTTCGACCTGCTCAGGGTGGGTGGAATCAGCCTCTTCCGGTTGGCTCTGCTGGCGGTCGTGCTGATCCTGATTACGGCGGGTGTAGTGGCGCTGACCATGGCGGCGCGCCGCATACCGGTTCAGATACCACGCAAGGTTGTGGGCCGGGGACGGGTGCGCGAAGGTCAGAAATCCTTCATCCCCATCCGGGTCAACTCGGCCGGCGTAATGCCGATCATTTTCGCCCAGTCAGTGATCATCGTGCCCGGCACCCTGTACTCGTTTACGGGCGGCCAGGGCGATACGACCGGGTTCCGGGGCTTCCTGTACGACCTGAGTCAGGCGTTCCAGATCGGCCAGCCGGCGTACTACATTACGTACGCCCTGTTGATCATCGTCTTCACCTACGTGTATACGTCGATCATCTTCAACCCGGTTGATCTGGCAGAGAACCTCAAGAAGCAGGGCGGATTCATTCCGGGCGTGAAGCCGGGGTCGCAGACGGCCGAGTACATCGACCGAGTGCTGACACGGATTACGCTTCCGGGCTCTATCTACCTGGCCCTGATCGCGATTCTCCCGTTCTGGATCTTCGATATTTTTGACATCCAGACGTTCTTTTTCGGCGGTACGTCCCTCCTGATCGTGGTCGGAGTCGCTCTGGATACGGTGCAGCAGATGCAGCAACACCTGCTTCTCCGTCAGTACGAGGGATTCATGAAGAAGGGCCGGGTCAAGATGCGTGGGCGGCAGCGCTACATGTGACCGCATGAAGCGGGTTGTCATGATGGGCCCACCGGGGGCCGGAAAAGGTACGCAGGGAGCCCTTCTCGCTCTCGCATTGGGAGTCAACCGCTACTCGACAGGCGAGATCCTGCGTGAGGCGCGAGCCGCCGGATCCAAGCTGGGCCTCGAGGCGAAGAGCTTCATGGATGCGGGGGAACTGGTGCCGGACGAGGTGATGCTCGGGATAATCGACGAAGCGCTGGCGAGTCCCGAGGCCAGCCCAGGATACGTCCTGGACGGATTCCCTCGCACCGTGGCCCAGGCGGATGGCCTGAACGCCATGCTCGAAAGGGCTGGCCGGCCGCTGGATGCGGTGATTCTGCTCGAAGTGGCGGACGACGAGTTGGTGCGGCGACTGTCCGGCCGATCGCTGGTGGATGGACGGGCCGATGACGCTCCTGAAACGGTGCTCAGGCGGCTCGCGGTATACGCGGAGGAGACGGAGCCGGTAGTGGAGTGGTACCGCGGGACGGCGGTCCCGGTTCTGAGCATCGACGGGAGTGGATCGATTGAAACGGTCCAATCGTCGATCCAGGGGCAACTCGGGGTTTGATCCGTCTCAAGACGGCCCAGGAGATCGACACGATCGCCCGGGCGGGCGAAATCGTGGCCGGCACGCTGGCGCTTGTGACGGAACGAGCGCAGCCGGGGACCTCGACCGCCGAGCTGGACAAGCTGGCGGAGGAGTTCATTCGCGGCCATGCGGGCGCGGAGCCGGCTTTCAAGGGGCTGTACGGATTCCCGGCCACGCTGTGTACGAGCGTGAACTACGAGGTAGTGCACGGGATCCCTTCGACGCAGCGTGTGCTTCGTTCGGGCGACCTGTTCAGCGTGGATGTGGGAGTGAAACTGGACGGCCTGTTTGCCGACGCGGCGCTGACCGCGCCCATCGGCGAGGTGTCGGAGGAGGCCAGGCGGCTGCTCAGCGTGACCAGCGAGGCGCTCGACCTGGGCGTGAGCGTGGCTCAGCCGGGCGGCCGGCTGGGGGACATAGGAGCCGCGGTGCAGACGCACGTCGAGGCGGCCGGTTTCAGCGTGATTCGTGAGCTGGTCGGGCATGGCGTCGGATATGAGCCGCATGAGGACCCGCACGTACCGAACTTCGGTGATATTGGAACCGGCGCGAGAATGGACGTGGGTCTGGTGATCGCGATCGAGCCCATGGTGAACATCGGGAAGCGGCACATACGCGAAATGACGGACGGCTGGACGGTGGTGACGGCGGACCGAAGCCTTTCCGCTCATTTTGAACATACGGTTGGTGTTATGGAAGACGGACCGAGAGTTCTCACCAGACTGCCCGTGAAAAGCGCGGCGGGAAGGAAGTTGTAGCGTGGCGAAGGAAGAGCCTATTCAGATGGCTGGGGAGGTCCTCGAGGCCCTCCCGAATGCGATGTTCAGAGTGGAACTCGAGAACGGACATGAGATCATATGCCACGTTTCCGGCAAGATCCGGATGAACTACATCCGCATCCTGCCGGGCGACAATGTCACGGTGGAAATGTCGCCGTACGACCTTACCAAGGGCCGGATCACGTACCGGTTCAAGTGAGGCCGGACTTCTGCGGTTAAGCGCGTACCGCGGGGGATTGAAAAAGGACGTGCGGGCAGCTATGTTTCACAGCTACCTCGCGAACAGATGTTGAGGGAGAAAAACAATGAAAGTCCGTTCCAGCGTAAAGCGCATGTGCGAGCACTGCAAGATCATTCGGCGACGGGGTGTCGTCCGGGTGATTTGTAGCAGGAGCCCCAAGCACAAGCAGCGGCAAGGATAAACGGTAGAACTAGATGGCAAGAATTTCGGGCATTGATCTGCCCCGCGAAAAGAGAATCGTTATCGCCCTGACCTACATTTACGGGATAGGGAATTCTTCAGCGCGCAGCATCATCGACGAAACCGGCATCGATCCCGATCTTCGTGTGCATCAGCTCACCGATGACGACGCGAACAAGCTTCGGAAGGTGATCGAGGCTCGTTTCAAGGTCGAAGGAGCGCTGCGCACCGAGACGTCCATGAACATCAAGCGGCTCATGGACATCGGTTGCTACCGTGGCCTGCGGCATCGGCGCGGTCTTCCGGTTCGGGGACAGCGGACGCATACGAACGCGCGAACGCGAAAAGGCCCCAGGCGGGCTGTGGCAGGTAAGAAGAAGGCACCGAGGAAGTAGTCACTTTTTGTTGAGGTTTTAGATACCGAATGGCAAAGCCTAGAACAGGCGGACGAAAGAAGCGGCAGGTCGAGGCCGAGGGCGTAGCCCATATTAAGGCCACATTCAACAACACGATCATCACCATCACCGCCGTGAACGGCGAGACGGTGGCGTGGTCCAGTGCGGGCAAAGCCGGCTTCAAGGGTTCCAAGAAGTCCACACCGTTTGCCGCGACGATCGCGGCCGAGAACGTGGGCCGTGAAGCAGCCGGCATGGGCATGAAGCGCGTCCATGTGAGGGTGCAGGGTCCGGGATCCGGTCGGGAATCAGCCATCCAGGCGCTGCAGAGCGCGGGGCTGACGATCCGGTCCATCCGCGATGTTACACCGATACCGCACAACGGCTGCCGACCTCCGAAGAAGCGGCGCGTCTAAAGATCCACCGGCGGAATCGCCGGCTCGAAGTCATCGTCAGGAGACTCTAGAAGTTCATGTCACGTTATACAGGTCCTGTTTGCCGGCTCTGCCGGCGAGAGAACGAAAAGCTGTTTCTGAAGGGCAAACGCTGCTTCACGGAGAAGTGCGCCATCGAGCGGCGAGCCTATCCTCCCGGAGAGCACGGAAACGGACGCCGCAGGCGGCGTTCCTCGGAGTACGCCGCCCAGCTGCGTGAAAAGCAGAAGGTGAAGCGGATCTACGGGGTGGGCGAACGGCAGTTCCGCACCATGTTCGAGAAAGCGGCCCGCGTCAAAGGCGTAACCGGTGAAAACCTGCTGATCTCTCTCGAGGAACGACTGGACAACATCGTTTACAGACTCGGATTCGCGGCTTCACGGAAGTCAGCTCGGCAGTTGGTTCGTCACCGCCACATTCGGGTGAACGACGCCACCGTAGATGTGCCCTCGTTTCAGATCAAGCCGGGGCAGACCGTTTCGGTGTCTGCCTCCGCGCGAGAGATGCCGCTCGTACGTGAGGCGGTGGAAGACAGGCAGGGTAAGGACCAGCTTTCATGGCTGGGTGTCGATTACAAGAACTTCACGGGACAGGTGCTCGAGAGGCCGGCCAGGGCGGATATTCCGCTAGCCGTCCAGGAGCAGCTGATCGTGGAGCTTTACAGCAAATAAGCAGAGGTAAAGACAGAATGTCAGGTCTAGATCTTTCAGGGCTCGTACTCCCCAGTGT
>JBDLJJ010000101.1:0-10245 GCA_039714435.1 Gemmatimonadota bacterium
GGCGCCCGCTGCCCGGCTCGCGCCAGCGGCCCACCCTCCGCGCCTGGAGCGTCCGCGTCTGCGGCCGCGGGCCTGGCGGCACCGGACGGCGTGACGAACAGAACCTGCCCCCTTGTGACGGAGAACGGCGCTCGCGCGAAAGTCAAAACCGAGCGCGAAGCCGTGCTCCGAAGCACGACGAGAACCCCCAGCGGCTCACCGACGCTGTCCCGCGCGACCCTGACCGTGTCGTCGGTGATGACTCCGCCGTCGCGCCCCACGTTCAGGTAGACCGTGGTCCCGGCCACCTGTTCGACGAGTGCCCGGATCGGCTCAGGCTGCTCGGCCGCTTCTTGGCCCTGCCCGCGCGCAGGACCGGCCGCCGCCAGCAGCAGCGCCAATCCGGCAAGTCCGACGGGACGCGCGCGCATGCGGGACCCGGCAATTCGAGCGCGCATGCTAGTTCAAACCCTGCAGGTGGCATGACAGGCAGGCGCTGCTCTGATACACATAGCCCGGCTCGTTTTCGTGCTGACTGTCCGTGTCGTTCTGGTTGTGCTTGTGGCACGTGAAGCAGGTGAACACGGCGAAGTTGCCGGGGTCCGTGTGACAGTCCTCACATGTCTGCCACTGCGGTGCGTGCTTGCCCGTGTTGATCAGGAAGAACTGGGCATCGTGGTCCAGGCTCGCCCCACTCCACGTGTTAACGGAGTGACAATCCTGGCACGTGGTGGGGAAGCCCGGGCCCGTGTGCTGCGTGTCGTACTCGTCCTGATGGCAGGCCACGCAGTCATCCTGCGCCGCCGGAGCCGGATACAGGAGCGCGTTGTCTACCGGACTGTGGCAGCTCTCGCAGCCCAGCGAGGAGTGGGCGCCGACCAGATCGAACCCGGCCTGGTTGTGATCGAAGGCTGCGTCCCAGTCCGACTGGTTGTGGCAGTCGAGGCATGTGGTCGGGAACCCGGACCCGGCGTGCTCCTTGTCGAAGTCGTTCTGGTGGCAGGCGATGCAGTCGTTCTGGTCCAGCGGTGCGAAGCGAACTCCGGGACCGGGACGGAAGTGACAGCTTTCGCAGGCCAGACTCGCATGAGCTTCCACGAGTTCGTAGCCGTTGGCCGCTGTCGGATGATCGAACACGGGTGCCTGACGCCACGCGACTATGGAGTGGCAGTCCGTGCACTGTGTCGAGAAGCCGCCCGCCACGTGATCGACAAACATCGCCAGCTCGAAGTCGTCCTGATGGCACGAAATGCACTCGGCGTCCAGTGGCCCGAAGTCGCCGCCTACGTCGTCTACGTGGCAGCTCTCGCAGGTGATGACCTGGTGGGCTCCAGTGAGCGGGAAGGCAGAGCGAACGTGTGGATCACCCGCTTCAGCTGTCAGGAACGAATCTGTCGTATGGCACGCTGTGCAGTCTGGCCCCAGGCTGCCCCGATGCACGTCCACGTGACAGGTGGCGCACTCCGCACCCGTCAGCTTGGGTTCGGCGAAGCGGAGCCCCAGGTGGCAGCTTTCGCACCCCAGGTCTGAATGCACGCCGGTGATCGGAAACACGGTCTGGGCGTCGTGGTCAAAGTCCGAATCTTCGCGCGCCGGAGTCCAGCCCTCTGACGTGTGGCAGGCGGAGCAGTCGGCGTCTCCCGCGAAGGAGCCGTGCGGGTTGCCCTCGGTCTCCTGCGCGAGTGCTCCCGGCGCCGAACTGGCCAGCAGGAGAGCCGCAGCTGCCATGCGGCACCATCCCGCCGCAGCTATTTGCCACCATCCCACTGCACTTGGTCGCATACTCACCGCGTCCCTCCGTGGCAGGCACGACAGCTCGTATCGAGAGGCTTGTAGCGCGCAAATGGCCGGCCGTCCACTTCCTCCGTCACGTGGCACGCTTCGCACTCGACGCCGTAATGGGCGCCGTCGAGCGGATAGGCGGTCTGATCGTGATCGAAGTCGGGGACCTGAAACGACTCTGTGCCATGGCAATCTTCGCAGACTTTGGGGGCGAATTGGTCGTGGTGCGGAGCGTCTTCGGCGTGACACGCGGTGCAGGACTGCTCGGCTATCTCGAACCGCAGGCCACCGCTTCCGGTCTCATCAGCCGTGTGGCACGAGCCGCACGTCGCCGCCAGATGGGCTCCCTCGAGGCTGAATGAGGCCTCCTTGTTGTGACGGAACAGATCGTAGTTGGACGGGTGCCAGGCACTTTCGGTGTGGCATCCGTCGCATCCGTCGCCGCTGGCCGATTCTGCGAACGCCGCCTCGTGGTAATCGAGGTGGCAGTCGGTGCAGCTTTCGGCTGCGGGGGCGGGGTAGGCGCGGCCCAGAGTCGCGCCCCGAAATGTCATGCCGATCCCGTCTCGCCGGCCAGCGTCAGGATCGTGGCAGTCGGAACAACCGATCGAAGCGTGTGCGCCCTGAAGCGCATAGCCGACCGATGAGTGGTCGAAACCGCTCTCGAACTCTGCGGCGTCAATGTCCCACCCGGAAGTACTGTGGCAATTCGTGCAGGTACTGCCCATGTCGCCCTGGTGCTCGTCTTCGTGGCAGCTCGTGCACGCCCTGAACCGCAGGGGACGGTAGTGTACCGCCGCTGGGGTCGTGCTTCGGTCGGTGGGATGGCAGTCAGCGCACTGGACCTTCCGGTGGCGGCCCGTCAGCCGGTACCGCGCCTGGTCGTGGTCGAACCCTGGCGCGGGCGACCACTCGGCTTGCCCGTGGCAGTCGGTGCACGTCGCTTGCTCGAACTGGTCCCGGTGAGGGGCGTCTCGCCTGTGGCACGAGATGCATGTCGTGCCGAGTCCGAGCCAGGTACCGTCCAGCGCGCCGTGTCTGCGTTTGAACACCCTGACTTCGGTTTTGGTAATCAGGTTGGGTGTGTGGCAATCGCGGCATACCGCGTCGGAGTGGGCGCCCTCGAACTCGAAACCGGTTCTGGAGTGATCGAAACCGAGGCTGTCGAAACGAACCATCTGAAAATCCCGTCCCGAGTGGTCCTTGTGGCAGCGGCCGCACGACCCTTCCAACTGGGGGTGAAGCCCGCGGCCCTCGCTGATCAGGGCGGCGAGGGGTTCGTGACAGGCCAGACAGCGTTCGTTCTGCACGCCCTGCTTACGCAGTTCGTGACAGCTCGTGCAGTTTCGGGCTCCGTCCAAACCACTGTGAACCGAGGTCAGCTTGCCCGGTGAAATAAGCTGCGCGTTCAGCGGTCGCGGCGCCGCCAGGAAAAAAGAGCCGATCACGAGCATGCAGCCCCACCTGGCGATCGGTGCCAGACGCGAAGCCGCACTGCTTCTGGATCGCTCATGATATCTCGCAACATCGCACGTCATTCGTCCCCAGCCAGCCGCTGCAGCGCGTTTCCTGCTTGGGCGACGAGGTGCTCATCGTCCGCCTCGGCGCGCACCCTCTCCCACCAGTGCAGCGCATCTATCGTACGGCCGCGGTTCGCCTCGATTGCCCCCAGGTTGTACATGGCTGAAGCTTCACCGGGCCACCTGGTGAGAAGATCCTCCATCGTCCTCGCCGCTTCGCTCCAGTTTCCGAGCGCGCTATACGCCTTGGCCAGATCGAAGTAGACCTGCTTGTCCTCGGTATCTCGTTTCAGGTACTCGCGGTAATGCTCCGCTGCTTCGTCGACGCGATGCGCGTCATGGAGCTGCCGCGCCAGGACCAGTCGCGCCCCGTTGTCCTCGGGCCTTTCGGAGAGAACCGTTTGGAGCGAATCGACGCGGGCCCAGTACTCGCCTGAGACAGGGCCCAGGTCGGTATGTGGTGTCTGCACGGCCTGGCCGAGCGGGCCGTCCGCCACGCCAGCCTCGCCCCTGACGGACTGCCAGGCACCCCACGCGAATCCGACGCTGAGCATGAGAACTACGCTGCTGCCGATGATCGCCCCGTTCTTCACCACTACCTCCAGCTCAAAAGATCCACGTGTAGCCGAACATTACCGCTACGCCGACGTGAACAGCCAGGATCGCGAACATCAGAATGGCCAGAGGGAGGTGAAACGCGTGCCAATACCCGAACAGGCGCTTAAACGGATCCATCAAACTGATTTGCAGCTCGAGGCGCGCCTCCCTGTCAACCATCTGCGCCGCCGCGCGGGCGGCTGTCTCGCTCAGGGATTCGGCCAGGAGAAGCTTCTGCATCCGCTTGTTGCGCCGCCGGCGACCCATGTCAAAGGTGGCGGCCGCCCCGAGCGCCCTCGCAAACCCGACAGACCCCTCCATCGATCTTCCGAGCAGTCTGTTCAGCGCGCCGGGCGCGATCCCGGTAGCAGCCTGGATCTCGGCGAGCAGGTTCTCTCGCTGCTCGTCCAGCGCGCGCAGATCGAGGAAGCGGCCTTCGATGGTCTTCGGGATCCGCGCATATACGTATCGTCCGAAGACCCCACTCAGCACGACCGTTACCATGCTCCAAAAGGCGATAGAAACGATGCCGCCCAGCTTCAGAGTGGTGTGCAGCACGACAAGGAAGGGTCCCAGCGTACACAGAAAGATATGGAAGTCGAGCCAGCTCTTAAGGGATCCGGTCCGCCGCATCCAGCCGACCCTCTTCCGCGCTCCGTACAGAACCACGCCGACCAGAATCATGAGGCTTCCGACGACCCCGAGTCCCTGGCCGATGAGTCCCGCCGGTCCCCAGGTCGAATGAAGCGAAGAGTAGACGCGCTCATCGAGCGGGAGCAGGTAGTAATCGAGCCCCAGTACGAGCAGTGGTAGCGCCACCGCGATCCAGACCATTGCCAGAAAGAACTGAAGCCTCGTTCGTCGCATCGTTTTCGATCGGGTCGCGTTGAGCTGTGTCGCGGCCGCCGATCCTTATGGCGACCGCGCGTGGGGTGTGGCCAAACTGCGGCCGCACCCGGGAAATTATTCTCGTTCGCGGCAGGAATGTACCGCGCGACACTGACCGTTCGGCTACTGCTTCTGTACTCTGAAGTTCAGTGTGCCGCTGTAGTTGGTCAGAACAAGCGAGATCGTCCAGGTGCCGCTGGAGCCGACGGCGGTCTGCTCGTTTTTACTCGGCAGGAGATCCGCGTCGTACACGATCGTTCCGTCCGCATCCTTAACGATTACGCGCGCCGCACCGGCCGTAAGGGTAGTGGAATGGTCCACGGACGCCTGTGAGCCCGTATTCTCCCATGTGTAGTTGAGCGTCGAGCCGACGTTTTCGACGTTGCTCGCCTGGAGCTGAAAATTATCGGCGCTGTTACTGATCTGTGGCTCGAACTGCGCTAACGGATCCGTGGTGTCGCTTCCGCAGCCGGCCAGAAACATCACTGCGAGTAGAGTGCCCATTCGCTTCTTCATCGTGTTACTCCCGTTCGGGTTTCGCGACCGGGCAGATCAAGAATCGTTCCGTTGCCAGCAGGAGCTGCGCGCTTGTGGGGAAGTTCCCCGCGCGGCGTAGTACAGAGAACAGGCAAACGCAAGCGCCGCCTTGCCTTGCTGCTTGCCTTGGTGGCTGGTGCGCTACGTTTGGCCTACCTTGGTGGCACGAGGATTATTTCAGCCAAAGGAGTAAGAAATGAAGTGCAACGTGGGCGGTGCAGATCGGACGGCCCGTATCGTACTTGGCGTGGTACTCGTAGTCCTTAACCTGGCCGGCATTCTTTCGGGCCTGGTAGCGTTGATCGCGTGGATAGTCGCGGCAATCGCCATTGTGACGGCGTTCGTGCGATTCTGCCCGGCCAACGCGATGCTGGGTATCAACAGCTGCAGCAAGGCGGAAGAGGCTCCGTAGCGAAGTCGAGCCTAGATCAGCCTAGCAAGCGGCCGCGATAGGTAGCTGACAGACCGAGTTCTGCTCCCGTGTCGAGTTGCACGGTGTAACGGCCGTCCGCTTCGGGCCGGATGCTCGCCACCCGATTCAGGTTGACGATCGTCGAGCGATGGATCCGCGCGAAATTCTCGGAATCGAGATCGTTCATCAGCTCCTTCATTGTCCGCCGCAGCAGGTATTTTTCATGCCCGGAGTGAAGTCGAACGTAATTGCCCGAAGCCTCGAACCAGTCGACCTCGGCTGCCGCTATCAATGAGTACTGACGCCCTTTCCGGACCGTAAACCTCAACACGGGTGTCCGGGGCGTATCGACATCCAACTCCCTGAGAAGCTGAAGGAGCTTTTCACGAGTGGTTGCCGCGGCGTGATGCTGAAGGCTGATCCTGGCCTTCTCCAGAGTTTGAGCGAAGCGAGAGCCCGTAAATGGCTTGAGCAGATAATCGAGTGCGCTCGTTTCGAAAGCGCGAATGGCGTATCGGTCGAACGCCGTTACAAAGATTATCAGCGGGATCTTCGCTGCAGGGGGTTCAGCGACCCGCTTGATCACTTCAAACCCATCGAAATGCGGCATTTGCACGTCGAGAAACACCAGGTCCGGTTCCAGGGCCCGAATGGCTTCGACGGCCCTGCCGCCGTCATCCGCTTCGCCTACGACTTCGACGTCCTCTTCGGCTTGCAACCTCCGGCGCACCGCTGAGCGGGCCTGCGGCTCGTCGTCAACTATAAGAGCTCTGATCACCGCACATTCGCCGACGCGGCGAGACGGAACGGTAGTGACACCGTGACCGATCCGCCTCCGTTTCCGCCGTTGCCGCAGATCAACTCGCACTCTGACCCGTACAGATTCTCCAGCCGTTCTCGGGTGGTCGCGAGTCCGATCCCGTCTCCTGTATTGGGAGAGAATCCGGGACCGCTGTCTTCGACCGCGATTCGGAGACGATTCTTGTCCGGACGTGCCGTGATCCTGACCGTTCCTGAGCCACGTTGTGCCGCGATTCCATGCGAGATCGCGTTCTCGACCAGGGGTTGGAGCAGCATCGTCGGCACGAGAGCCTGTTGCATGGCTCCGTCTATATCCCACTCCACGCTCAGGCGCTCACCGAACCGTATTCGCTGTATGGCCAGGTAGTCCTCCGTAATCCGCAGCTCCCGTGACAGCTCCACTTCGTGCTCTGTCGAGTGATCCAGGTAGTAACGCAGAACTTCACTAAGCCGGCCCAGCACTTCCGTTACGGCTTCGCGCTCGCCTTCCAGAGCCAGGCTAGAAGCCGTATTGAGCGTGTTGAACAGAAAGTGCGGATTGAGCCGGGACTGCAGTGCCTGGAGCCGCGCCTCCCTCAAATCCAGCTCGAGCGTAAGCGCGGCGCGCTCCCTGCTCCGAGCTTCCTGATAGTAGCCGATCGCATGGTGCGTCCCGATAACCGCGAAATAGAGCAGTATGTCCAGAGCGAAGTAGAAGCTGAACAACCGCGAGAATTCAGCTCCCAGCACTCCCCAGTCTCCCGCTCGTACGGCTGAGAAGGCGGCCGTGCCAGCCAGATGCAGAACCGCAAATACGGTTGCCCCGGCGATATGCAGAGGGAGATGCTTGTGCAGCTTCCCACGACTGAGGGGAAACCGGCCGGCGGCCGAGTAGACCGCGATCGCGAGCATTCCCAGAAGAAGCCACCCCGGTACTGTGTGCAGCAGCGAGACGCCGAGCGAGAACTGATTGCCCCGGAGTCCAGTGCCCACGTACACCTGTCCAGCCTCCACCAGGCCGAAAAGCAACGCGATTCCGAGAAACGCGCCCAGGATTGCGTGGCTGGATTTCGTCTGCGTCGATTCCATTCGCTCAATGTACTTCGTGAGCCGGTTCCGGGCCGAGTTTTCGTCCCCGTCTTGCGGGCTCTCGTCCCACCAATTCCAGTTTAGGCCCGCACCCCCTTCCAGCGTCGCAAGGCCCTACGAATATCCCAGGACGAAGGCAGCTCTCAGTACGATCGATCGGAGAACACATGAGGTCCGTGTCAGTTCTGTTCATTGTCATGACCCTGACGCCAATGACGCTGTGGGCCCAGGAAGAAATACCAGTCACCAAAGCCCGCGAGGCGATCGTCCTGGATGGTAACGTGACCGAGGCGGCCTGGTCTGGTGCAGCGCCCCTCGAGATGGTGACGCTCAGCCCGATCGCCGGTAACCGGCCATCGCACGCTTCCGAGTTGCAGCTCCTCTATGATGATCAGTTTCTCTACGCCGCAGCGCGGTTCCTGGTCGGCGAGCCCTCCGATATTCGTGGCTACTCACTGCAAAGGGACCGCATCGCAGCAGACGACTGGTTCCGGCTGATGCTCGATACCTTCAACGACAGTGAGAACGGACTCGGGTTTCTGACCACGCCCAGGGGCATTCGCGTTGACATGTCCATTTCTCAAGATGGCGAGTCAGTCAATCCGAGCTGGAACGGGTTCTGGGACGTCGCCACTACAAGCGACGATCAGGGGTGGTACGCCGAACTCAGGATTCCACTCTCCACTCTGCGCTTCCAGAGTAAGGATGGCCGTGTCGTCATGGGCCTGATTGCGGGCCGATACTCGGCCTCGAACAACGAGACCTCCAGCTTTCCGGCCATGTCGCCGGATCTGGCGAATCCGCTGTCTCGCGCATCGGCAGCAGCCAAAATCGTTCTGGAGGGAATCGATTCAGGGGCGGAGAAACACCTCACGCCGTACGTATTGACAGGTCTGGACCGGAACGCTGTGCTCGATCCCACCTCCGGCTCGTTCGGTCATCAGAACGACTCCGACCTGGAGGCGGGTTTCGACCTCAAGTACGGACTGACCTCCAACCTCACGGTAGATCTCACTCTCAACACGGACTTTGCTCAGGTAGAGGCCGACAACCAGCAGGTGAACCTCACACGGTTCAGTCTCTTCTTTCCCGAAAAGCGGCAGTTCTTTCAGGAGCAATCCGGCATTTTCGCGGTGCCGACGGGTGCGCTCCAGGACAACAGCAACTTCTTTCACAGCCGTCGCATCGGACTGACGGACTCGGGGGAAGCGCTGCGGATATTCGGCGGGGCACGCCTGTCGGGCCGAATCGGAACCTGGGATGTAGGGGCGCTGAGCATGCACACCGACACGCGGACGCCCGGAGTCAGCGAGAACTACGGCGTCTTCAGAGTCCGCCGCCGGATTCTGAACGAACAATCGACGGTGGGAACGATAGCCACGACGCGCCTCGATACGGACGGCAATACTAACGTCGCGTACGCCGTCGACACCCGGCTCAGAGTTACGAGCACCGACTACCTCACGGCCCAGTGGGGGCAATCCTTCGACAGCAACCGGAATGAAGCGAACCTCAATTCCGGTTTGGCCCGCGTTCTTTGGGAGCGCCCGGGCACGCTGACGAGCAGGGGACTGGCTTACCGCGTAGGCGCCAAGTGGTCGGGACCCGAATTCGATCCGGGCATCGGTTTCCAGACCCGGTCTGACTTCTCACATCTTCTCGTCAACGTGCGATACGGATTCTATCCTGGCGAGGGTTCCGCGTTCAGGAGTATCCAGCCCAGTCCGAATTACAGCGTCTTCCTCAGGAATGAAGATGGCACGATCGAATCCAGCTTCCTGGCCATGTTCCTGAACTTCGAGATGAAGTCAGGCGTTTTCGGCTATCTCGGAGTGTCCAGACGAATCGAAGATCTCACGGAGCCGTTGCCGTTCTCGCCTGAGGCAGTCGTCCCCATAGGGAGGCATGCTTTCAACAGCGCCGAGCTGGCGATTCATCCGTCCGCCGGATCCCGGTTCGGCGTAGGCGGCGCAGTTCAAGTCGGCGAGTTCTATGATGGAACTCAGTTCGGCCTTTCAGTGGCACCTGAACTAAGTGTCAACGAGCATCTGGAAGTCTCCGCCGAGTACAACCTGAGCCGCGTGAAATTCGCGGACAGGCAGCAAGAGTTCAACGCGGACATTGCCCGCCTGCGCGCCCAGGTGTCGGTCGACACTCATCTGTCCGTCAACGCATTCATCCAGTACAACCAGGCGGCGGACCTGGTCGGCAGCAACGTCCGCCTGCGCTACCACTTCGCTGAAGGCAAGGACCTCTTCGTCGTGTACAACAATGTCCTGAACACCGATCTGCGACGGGATCCCTCGCTGGCACTCCCTCGCTCTCAGAGCCAGACGCTACTAGTCAAGTACACATACACCTGGTAGGCAGGGAGCTATCTCAGGGAGCTATCTCAGGGAGCTATCCTAGCGTTGCTCGAGCTCGGAGTCAGCGAGTAGATCAGCCGCATCCAAGATCACAGAGGCCGCGATGTCCTTATGATCGGTCGGCGCGGCCCAGACGGCGCAAGGTCCGGACGTGTCTCCAGACATCGAACGAAATGTCGCCCACGAGCGTCTGAGGGACTGCGTGTTCACCACAGCCCTCCCGCCCTCCGGCCGTTGGCACGGCCTCAGCCCCGCACCCGCCGTCGCGTCAGCTCCGCCGCAGTCATGCCGCTCA
>JBDLJJ010000102.1:0-10182 GCA_039714435.1 Gemmatimonadota bacterium
CCGGGGGAGGAGTCCATTCCATCATTAGCAGCTGGCGGCATTGAGCCGGTTGCCTCGGCAGGCCACTCGGAGCCAATCTCCATCTCAGTGTAGCAGCCACATCGGGCCGCAGCTGAAACACCAATCCGTTAGGAGGCGATATCTGAGCAAAACGAGAGAGGGCGGGTCCGGAGGGACGGGGTTGTTGCATAGGGCGCTTTTCTTGGGTCCCCACACTTGTCCTTGGTGGTTCGGGTACACCTTCGACAACCGGTTTCGCAGGCTCGTTCACGATCCTCAGCAGGTCCTCGGCAGCTTCGTCCGACCAGGCCAGACCGTTGTAGACATCGGATGCGGCCTCGGGTACTTCAGTCTCGCACTCGCAGAACTTGTTGGCCCCAAGGGGAAGGTCATCGCCATCGACCTGCAGTCACAAATGGTGAAGAGGGCCCAACGACGGGCTGAACGCCGTGGTTTGGCTAAACGCATCGACTTCCGGACCTGCGAACCCAGAAGCCTAGGCTACCAGGGCACCGCGGACTTTGTGCTCGCCTTCTGGATGGTTCACGAGGTCGAGGATCAAGACCGGCTCCTGGCCGAAATCCGTTCTTTCCTGAAGCACGGTGGCTTGCTTCTGATCGCCGAGCCGAAGGTGCACGTTCCTGCGTCCCGGTTCGCGGCCACGGTCGATCTCGCGAGAGCCGCGGGCTACGAAGTCAAGGAAGGGCCACCCGTCCGCTTCAGCCGATCGATTGTGTGCAGGAACTTGGGTGTGGAGGATGAGCCCGTGCCATCAGGAAGCGCGCTCACCTCCTAACAAGCGATTGCTCCTGACGTGGGTTGCCGAGTAGGCACGCTTCCCTTGTGTCCTGACAGGCCACGCAGCAGAATTGCGAAGCCGTTAGGCCGCTCCGGAAACTCTGGCTGAGGCAGGGCGATGAGATCAAGTAGTCACTTCATGTTCCTGGCGATCCTCGTAGCACAACCGGGCGCGTTGACGGCACAGCGAACTCCGCCGGTCATTGACATGCACATGCATGCGAATTCCGTAACCCGAGATGCCAACGGGGTCCCTCTCTCCGGTCCTTGCAATCCAGCACCTTGCCAGGGCCCACGCGCCCAGGCGACCACGGCGGAAGAGGTGCTGAGTCTCACTCTAGAGGCCATGGACCGATACAACATCGTCCTCGGCTTCCTTAGCCAATACCCGTTGGATCAAGTGTATCACTGGGTGGCGTCCGCCCCCGACCGGTTTATCGCATCGCCGATGGTTCTGGATCCCGAACACATCGACCTGGGTGACCTCCGGAAGGAATACGAGGCGGGACGACTGGGTGGCTTGGGCGAACTGACGGTTCAATACGCGGGGATCGCAGCCGACGATCCCAATCTGGAGCCGTTCTATGCATTGGCGGAAGAGTTGGATCTGCCCGTGCTGATCCATCAACACGGCACAGGTGGGCCCAGTCAACGCTTCCGCATCGCTCTCGGGCATCCCGAGGACCTCGAGGAAGTGCTAGTGCGCCACCCGACACTTCGTATTTACATCGAAGCATCGGGATTTCCCTTTCTTGAGGAAACCATCGCCCTGATGTACCGCTATCCGAACGTGTACGGCGACCTCTCCCTCTGGAAATATCCCCGGGAGGTGTTCCACTCGTATCTTGGCGCCCTTGTTGAGGCCGGCCTCGGAAAGCGGCTCATGTTCGGCTCGGACCAGATGCAGTGGCCTGAGATCATCGACATTACGGTCGATGCAATCGAGTCGGCCCCCTTCCTGAACCCAGAGCAGAAACGCGACATCTTCTACAACAACGCAGCACGCTTCCTTCGCCTCAGTCAGGCTCAGATCGCCGCGCATCACGGCAACTGACTTCGGTATTAGCACCAGGCGGCTGAGCGGGCACAGGCGATCCGCTTGTTCCCATCCCGGAACGGGTGATTCGAGCTCAGATCGAACGCGTACGCAGCCGCAAGTTCCGCCAGATCCGCTTGGGGGGAGTAAGCCAACCGCTGCCTCGGTCGGGCCGGCAGCGTCACGGCGTCGTCTGCGTCGTAGTCTTGACTTGACCGAACGTTCGGTATAGACTCGTTGCCATGAGCAAGATCACCGAGCCGGAGCTGATGAGCCGCCTCAGCGAGGTTTTCCGCACACACGGGTACGATGGAGCCAGCCTGAGCAAGATCTCGGAGGCCACGGGGCTCAGGCGAGCGAGCCTCTATCATCGGTTCCCCGGAGGGAAGACCGAGATGGCCGAGGCGGTGCTGAAGTGGGCGGGGGAGTGGCTCGCAACCAATGCCCTCGCTCCGCTCGCCGGGTCGGGCCCGCCGGAGGATCGACTCCGGCAGATGGCCGAAAAGCTGGACGAGTTCTACGAGGGGGGCCGGCGCTCGTGCTTGCTCGATGCCCTCTCCTTCGGTCTCGAAGAAGGCGGGATTCGGGATCATCAGAAAGCCGGCATGGAGGCCTGGATCGAAGCGATCGCAACGATGCTGCGCGAGTCGGGCATTCCACCGCGCACCGCCCGCGAGCGAGCCGAGGATGCGGTGATTCGCATCCAGGGGGGCCTCGTGATGTCACGCGCGAAGGGTGATCCGCTCCCCTTCCAGAGGACGCTCAGGAGCCTCCCGCAGGATCTTCTGCGCAAGCCGGAGTAGGTCAGATGCACCAGTCACCAAGCGGGAGGTTTAGGGCTTTTTTTCTCAATCACTTGTACTGAACGTTCGGTACAGCAGTCCACGACGCAGGGCCACACTCAGAACGAGGGAGAATCATGAACATCAGACGACTCATCTTCGCATCGGCGGTCGCGTCCGCGCCGTTCTTTCCTGGATCCGCCACTGCGCAGGGCGCCGCGCAGCCGACGCTGTGGGGCATCTACGGTGCGCACGACAAGCACGACTGCCCCGTCAACAATCGCGAGACCGCCAAGGACGTGATCGCGCTCAGCCTCAGCGACCTTGGACCGCTGATGGAGAAGTACGGAGTCACCGCCGTGGTGGACCAGTACCACTCCGGGCTCGAGCACACCTTCCTCTGGGTCGTCGAGACCACCGAGCCCCACAATCTGGAGGAGTTCGCCATCGAGCTCGGCGTCGCTCGCTGGAACGACTTGAAGTTCGTACCCGAGCGCACCTTCGGAGACGTCATCAGGGACGTTCGCTCGATACACGGCCTCGAGAACTGGCAGCCAAGCGGCGGGAGTTGAGACACGTAGGGCCCGAGTTCCGATCCTCGGACCCGGCGACCCGGCGACCCGGCCCCCCGGCCTCGGGGGGCCGGACTCGCCGAGTGGCTTGCCTCGGTGATTGGCAGCGCCGGCATGGGCCCTCCTCGTCCGCGTCCAGGGTCTCTCTTGATTAGTTCGCTTGACTCATTTGGTGTCTTGTGATCGTGAGACTTCTCTCAGATTGTCGTCTGAGTTGCGGTCGATGAGCCTATTGTACGGGTCGAACCCTACCCGCACGGGCCGTTCGTCGACCACCAGCTCGAAGACCACCTGCCCGTCGGCGATCCGCCGTTTCTCGAAGAAGAGCACCTTGTCATCGGTCTCGCCATCGATTTCCTGCTCGCCGAGAACCGCGATGTCGACCCAATCGTCAATCGGGATCTCGGTTTCGATCCCTTCGCCGTCGGCTCGGAGTTTCTTGGCTTCGACCTCGAGCCGGACCAGAAAGGTGCCGTCCGGCCTCTCCGTGTATGTTGCCTCGGCGACCTTGTTGTCGAACAGTGTGACCGTCTCGAATAGATCCTCGATCAGCCGTTCCGAACCCTCGGGCGCCACCCGGCGCACTTCGTCCAGGAACTCCCGCGTCGTGGTGAACGGCGGTTCTTGAAAGGCGACCTTGGAAACGAACTCCGCGATCGCCCGGTTGAGCGGCTCTTCGCCGAGGTAGTCCTTCAAGGCGTACATGATGACGCTGCCCTTGCTGTAGTGGATGTATGGTTGGTTCTCCACGAGAGAGAGCGGCATTTCCTCCACCAGCTCACGACCGCGATCACCCAGGTACCTGTCAAGCTCGTACTTGAGGAAGCGACGCGTCTTCTCCGGTCCGTACTCCTTCTCCAAGACCATCAGCGACGAGTACTGTGCCATGGTCTCCGAGAGCATCGTCGCGCCCTGCACGTTGCCGCCTACTACCTGGTGCGCCCACCATTGGTGGGCGACCTCGTGTGAGGTCCTCCTGAACGGAACGTCGAACGCGTCCTCGTCGTCGAGCCGGGCAATGAAGCCGGCCGCTTCCGAGAACGGGATGGTGTTGGGAAAGGCCCGGGCGCCGAAGGCCGCATATCGAGGAATCTCGATAATGCGCACTTGCCGGTGTTGATAGGGGCTGAAGTTCGCTGTGAAGTAGTCCAGCGACTTCTTCACCGCATCGATCATTCGAGCCACGTTGTACTCATGGCCGGGGTGGTGGTAGATCTCGATGGCGACGCCGTTCCACGTGTCCCTGACCACCTCGTACCTCCCCGACATATAGCCGAAGAAGTGCAGGATGGGCCTGTCCATCTTGTAGTGGAAGTAGCGGCGACCGCCCTCGGTCCACTCGCTCTGCAAAGACCCCGGAGCGATCGCGATCTGGTCGGCGCTGGTCGAGACCGTGGTCTCGAAGTCAACCCAGTCGGCGTCGACCCCGACGTAGGTGTTACGCCGCGCGAAGTCGTCGTCGATCTTGGCGAAACGGTGGACGGGTTCGAGGCCGTGCTTGCGCCGGGCGCTACGGTCGACGAGCTGCTTGCGGTCGGTGTAACCGAGGACCGGGAAGTAGGCGCGGTTGTCGAAGAACGTGCCGTTGGCGACGATCGAGGTGTTCGGGCCGTGGTTCACGAAGCCGCGCTGCTCCACCGTGAGGTCGAAGCCAAACTCGGCGGCCTCGCCCGGCTCGAGAGGCTGGTCGAGCCTGTATACGTAGTAGCCGAGCTCGTCGTCCTCGACCTCGGCCTGGTGCGGCGGCAAGTCCAGCCGGTTCACGCGGACCTGATTCGAGAGATTGAAGTGCAGATGCCGGATCGGCTCGCTGCCCTCGTTCTCCATCCGATAGATGCCGCGAATCTCCACCCTTCTCTCCCCGGGAAAGATGTCGACGTCGGCCTGGACAGCTTGGATCCGCGGCAGGGCGCCGTCCTTGTACTGCCGGTATTCCTTTTCGTAGGCGGCCTGGCGCTCCTGTGCTTCGTCGCTCGGCACGTACTCGTTCAAGAGGTTCGTGTTGTAGAAGATCCACGACCCCGTGGCTACGAAGCCCATGGCCCCGGCGGCAACAAGCGCCCGGGCCGGACCGCGAAACCGCGCCCGGGCCTCGGTCCATCGCAGCTTCCAGGCGGTGTCGATGCCGCGGTTCCAGAATACGATCGATAGCCCGAGAAGAACGGCGCAGAAGAACGCCCAGTAGAGGCTGTACCAGAGAAACGGCGTCAGGAAGTGACCGTAGCCGTTCATCTCAGAGTAGGGCGTCGGGGGAACGCTCGCGAAGCGGTAGAGGTGGTGCTCGAAACCGAACTCTTCGATTAAGTCCCAGCTCAGCATGAAGACGATCATGAGCGCGTAACCCACGAACTTGCTACGCGAGACGATCTGGAAGAAGCCGGCCAAGAAAACCATGAGCGCTGGGTACACCAAAAGGGTCGCGGCACCCTTTGCGTAGAGACCCAACTCGAAATCGTAGTAGCCGCGCCAGACCTGGAAACCAATCGTGGCCGCCACGCCGCACAGCAGGAAGGCGGCCATGGCCAGAACCAGCGCCGTCAGCTTGGCGCCCAGGTAGACGGCGTTTGGCGTCGGCGCGGCGTCGTAGACCTCGGAGACCCCGAGGGATCGCTCTTTCCAGATCATGTCGCCGCTGTAGAGCGTGGCGATGATCACCAGCAGAATCGCGTATCCGCTCTGGATCGCCTGGAGCATGAGGTGTGTGAGCGGATAGACGTCCGTGCCGACCTCCCGGCCGATGGAGTTGGCGCCGCCGACCACGATGAAGAGGCCGAAGGCCAGCATCCCGATGAAGGGAACGCTCTTGAAGACGCTCACCACCTCGAGCCGCGTCTGGCGCAGGAATTGGGTCAGGACGGTGGCGCGGGTGAAGACTTGGCTGGCGGCCGGCCGGCTCACGCCACCTGCAGCGCCCCGTGGGGCGACTTGTTTGGTCTCCTCGCGCCGTTTCTTGCGGCGGCTTCTCGATCGGGACGGATCGAAGGTCACGACACCGAGTCCGAGGACGAGCAGCCCCACCCCGACCCAGAGAAGCCGGTTGTAGAGTAGGACGCCGCCGATCTCCGGGATCGCCGTATTGCGCTCGGCGATCGTCCAGTACCTGACGGCGCCCCGCAGCGCCTCCACCCCGAAGGGATCGAGCATCTGACCGACCGCCTCGTTTTCCAGGTCGGATGCCATCATACGCGAGAAAAGGTTCACCGCGAAGAAGCCCACGACGCCGAGGTAGGTCACGAGTATGCTGCGCGTCCAGCTTGCCAGGGCGAAGAACGTGGCCCCCAGGCAGAAGAGGGTGGGCAGGATCAGCACCCCGAGGGTGAACACGTAGGGGGCCACCATGAAAGGACCCACGAGCTCCGGATCGAGCCAGGGCATGAAGCTGCTGATGGCCAGCGTCAAGGCGCCGATCACGTACATTAGCAAGCTGATCACGATGCTGCCCGCGAATCGGCCGGTCAGGTAGTCGAACCGAGAAACAGGCTTCGAAAAGAAGAGTTCCGAGGTTCTCCTGTCGAAGTCGCGCACGGCAGCGCTGGCCACGAAAGCTATCACCGCGAAGAGGCCGATGATGCTCCCCCTGGTCAGCAGATCCATGGTCACCAGAGGCGCGTTGAGGCTGACCCTGCCGAAGGCGCTGCCGACGCCGTCTCGCGTGCCCGACATGAAGACCAGGATCGAGAAGAAGAGGGTGACTAGGTAGAACAGCGGCTGCCTGAGCTGATACTTGATCTCGAAAAGGAAGATCGACTTCCACATTGCGGGCTCCTCCCTTAGGCGGTTTGGGCGTACATGCCTTTGAGGGTGGAGAAGTAGACATCCTC
The DNA here is from genome assembly GCA_039714435.1 of Gemmatimonadota bacterium. GTDB lineage: Bacteria > Gemmatimonadota > Gemmatimonadetes > Palauibacterales > Palauibacteraceae > JAZDDE01. Next base: position 7,010 of record JBDLJJ010000102.1, read on the forward strand.
GAGATCCGTATCGACGCTCTCGAAGCCTTCGCCCGGGGAGTCGTCGCTGAACACGTGCACGATCGTCCGGCCGGCGAACAGACGCGTCGAGATGACCGCCATCGACTCCTGGTATGAGGCGACCTCGCTCTTGTCGACCGTTCTGCGCCAGATGCGACCGTCGAGATCGGCGACGATCGATGCGGGCTCGCCGCAGAGCATTACCTCTCCCTTCGAGATGATCGCCATGCGGCTACACAGCTCTCGCACGTCCTCGACGATGTGGGTCGAGAGGATGACCACCACGCTCTCGCCGATCTCGGATAGCAAGTTCAGAAACCGCTGGCGCTCCTCCGGGTCGAGTCCGGCCGTCGGCTCGTCGACGATGATCAGCTGCGGATCGCCCAGGAGCGCCTGGGCGATGCCGAAGCGCCGGCGCATGCCGCCCGAAAAAGTGCCCAGCTTCCGCTTACGCACGGCATGCAGGTTCGTCATCTGCAACAGACCGTGGACGGCGTCACGCCGCTCCTTGGGTCGCACGATTCCCTTGAGCACTGCGAAGTGGTCGAGCATGTCCTCGGCCGAGATTCGCGGGTAGACGCCAAACTCCTGCGGCAGATAGCCGAGGATCTTTCGTACTTCCTCCTTCTGAGTGAGCACGTCGAGACCGCGAAAGCGGATGGCGCCGGAATCAGGCCCCTGCAGCGTGGCGATGGTGCGCATCAGCGTCGACTTCCCGGCCCCGTTGGGACCCAGAAGACCGAACATGCCTTTGGGGATCTCGAGGTCCACGTTCAACAGGGCCTGGACCCCGTTGCCGTAGGTCTTCGACAGGCTCTCTATTCTCAACATGACGGATTTCCATGGATGAGTTGCGGTGACGGCACAGCATCAGTTCTGCGCGAAGACGCTCGGGGCTCACCGGATTCCGGTCGCGAGACTCACCGCGAATCGGTGTCGGTCGGCCGTCCTTCAGAGCGTTGAGAGCTTGACTGCGCAGGTGCTTGACATGAACGGCTGGCGAGACTTGAGGGCTGCCGCTGCGTCACGGCGAAGCCGACGGCGTGCTAGCCCGATGGTGCTCGAGGTTCTTCTCGAACCAGTGGTCAGCATACGGATCATCGTTGAACGCTTTGACTTCCTGATAGCCGTTTCTGCGGTAGAGAGCTTGGGCTTCGACGAGGCTCTTGTTGGTTTCCAGCCGCAACAGCTCGAGGCCCAGCTTGGCGGCTTCCTTTTCGAGCTCCTGAAGCAAGCGCCTGCCGATGCCTATCCCGCGAACCGCCGCCGATACCCACATCCGCTTGATCGATCCGACCCCGGGGGAAAGGCCTTTGACTGCGCCGCAACCGATCGGTCTACCGTCCAGGCGAGCAATCAGAAACGCCCCCCGCGGAGGCCTCAAGTCTCGGCTGTCGGCCGTAATCGACTTCGTGGCGTCGAAGCCCCCTTCGAAGCGCTCTTCCAATTCGGCGAAGTATTGCGCCAGGCACCACTTGGCTTCATAGCCGGACGGATCTTCTACGGTGATCCTGGTGAAAGAGAGATTGAGAAGTCTCTCGACCTCGGACATCGCTTCGACGATTCGCTCCCGCTCCGGCTCGCTTAGCGGGTCGAGCATCGCCTGTGCGAATTGATCACCGCGCCGATCCAGCTCCGCGAGCTCGCTCTCGCCGTCCTGCGTCAGCCGCACCTGACGAATCCGTCTATCCGATTCGAGAGGAGCAACCGCGACCAAGCCCTGCTTCTCGAGGGAGCGAAGGAGTCGGCTGAGATAGCCAGAATCGAGCTCGAGGCGAGCGCGCAGCTCCCGAACGTCGGAGCCCTGGCGACCGATCTCGAAGATCAACCTGGCTTCCCCGAGGGGTCGGTCCCTGCCGAGGAAGCGATCCGTGAGGATACCGACGCGGAGAGTGACGGCTCGATTGAAGCTGCGCACGGTGGGAATAGCTCCTCTGATCATTAGCTGACACTAGTCAGAGAACTGGAGTCTGTCAACACGAAGCTTCGATCGTGCAGAAACCTGCGGTCGATGACGACGTGGGTGCTCAGGAAAGCCGGGTAACCTCGGGAGGACACGCCATGCGTATTGTCGACGTGCAAACCGGACCCTCTGGGGTGGCATCTCAACGGTCCCGGGGACCGATGTGCTCCCCGAAGCAAACGCCAGCCGGCGCCGATCCAAAGTCACGTTAGGGACAACCATGCGGTGCGTTAGGTTCATCCTCATGCTGCTCGCGTTCCCGGCAGCCATAGCCGCGCAAGGCCTCTCTGAGGACCAGTGGCGGCAGGACCTCCGGGTATTCGCGGAAGGACTCGAGTCCAGGCACCCCAACCTCTACCACACCGTGCCTGAACCGGTGTTTCGCGCCGGAGTCGACTCGCTCGCGGCGCAGGCCGGCTCGCTGGATGACAACGAAATCACCGTGGAATTGGCGCGCTTGCTGGCCACCGTGGGTGATGGCCACACGCTCGTGAATCTGTTGTGGGATCGACAGCTCTTTTTCCGACGACTGCCCGTTCGCATCGACCGCGCCGAGGACGGTCTCCTGGTCGTCGAGGCGTCCGCGGATTTCATGGATCTGATCGGCGCTCGGGTCCTTCGGGTCGGGAGGGTTACTGCAGAAGATGCGTTTGACGCGGTGCGCCCCTTTATGTCTCACGACAACGAGTGGACACCGCTCATGGCCACCGACCTTCTCCAGGTACCCGAGATCCTGCAAGCCACCGGCATCTCGCCAGCTGCCGATTCCGTTGCGCTGCAGGTACGGACGGCGAGCGGCGAACAGCGCAACGTCGTCCTGCCCGCCACCGCCCGAGAGGCTCTGGGCCCGCTACATACCGGCCGCGGCCGACGCCGCGCCTCTTTGGCTCCGGGACCGCGACGATCGTTACTGGCTCGCCGTCATGAAGAAGCGGCGGGCCGTCTACGTGCAGTTCAACGGGGCAGATTTGGACAAGCCCGATGAATCCCTGGCCGCGTTCGGGCGTCGCCTGGAGCAGATGGTGCGCGACCACGACGTGGACCGGGTGATCATCGACCTGCGCTGGAATGATAGCGGGGCGCGTTGGCGTGCGAGGCACCTGCTCAATGCGATCATTCGGATCGAGGGCTACTTCGAAGCGGAACGGGCGACCCGGGCCCGGCAGCCGAGCGGGCGGATTTTCACGATCATCGGCCCGCGTACCTTTTC
>JBDLJJ010000103.1:0-9905 GCA_039714435.1 Gemmatimonadota bacterium
CGATGACGCCGCTGGCAGCGCGGCGCGAATCGGCCGTCGGCCCGCCAGTCCGCGTCGCTCGAGAATGGCCTCGAAGCGCGGGTCGTCGCGGAGTGAGTCGAATCGCGGGTGCCAGACCTCTATCGTATGCCCGAAAGGTGGCACGTCTGCCAGTTCCCCAAGAGCCGCCAGCGCTTCGTCGGGTCTTCCGAGCTCCAGCCAGAGTAGCGCTTTCAAACCGGGGGGAAACAACGGAAGAGCACCGACATCCAGCCCCGCTGGCGGAGGCCCCGGCTCCGGCCACGCCTCCTGAATCTCGGACACAGCCCAAGATCCTGCCTGGGCCGCTAATTCGATAGTCAGTGACCACCACTCCTCCCATCGGCCCGCATCCAAATACACTCGGCTCAGGACGGCTTTGAGAAAGTGCACCCGTCCTTCCGGGTCCAGCCGGATGCCCTCTCGGAACAACTCGATCGCTTCCTCCGAGTGCCCGTTAATCTCGGATACGTATCCCGCTACATTGAGCCGGATCGGAGATCGATCGAGGCCGAGAGCCCTGTGTGCGGCGCGAAGCGCTTCGTCCAAGCGTCCCACGTAGGCGAGAAACTCCGCGTATTGCTGGTGCGCTTCGACGTTGTCCGGATCTATTGTCAGGGCCGCCTGATAGGCCGCCTCTGCTTTGCCCCACTCCCATCGATCGCGGTAAACATTCCCCAGGGCCACGGTGGCAGACCCGTTGCGGGGATCGATATCGAGGGCCGTCATCGCCGCGGCCTCGGCCGCGCCGAGGTGGTCGGCCCAACCAGCCGAATCGCTGGCTGTCTCGTCGTAGAACGGCACCAGGGCAGTGCTCTCTGCCAGACCAGCCCAGGCGGGAGCCCAAGTGGAGTCGCGCCGGATGGCGGCTGCGAACAGATCGACAGCCTCGAGTACGCTGGACCCACGCTCGCGCATACGGGCCCGCCCGGCGAGGTACAGATCATATGCCTCGAGGTCGGCCGTCGGGGTGACGAGCAACTCTTCTTCGCCAAGCCCAAGTGGCACCCGAAGCGCGTGGGCAATCGCCTCCGCAATCTCCGTCTGGATCGCGAACACGTCATTCAGCTCTCGGTCGTACTGGTCGGACCACAGGTGCGATCCATCCGACGTATCAATCAGCTGGGCCGTGATGCGCAGTTGGTCACCCGCCTTCCGCACGCTTCCCTCTACCAGATAGCTGACCCGTAGCGTGTCGCCCAACTGCTCTGCCGTTAGATCCCCGCCCTTGAAGGCGAACGCCGAGGTTCGCGCAGACACGCGAAGGTCTCTCACCTTGGCCAGCACGTTGAGGATTTCCTCGGTCATCCCGTCGCTGAAGTACTCCTGGTCACCCTCCGGGCTCATGTCGGCGAAGGGGAGCACCGCGATAGACGGCCGCTGGTCCTCGACTGGATCGGCCAACGCCAGCTGCACGTCTGCAACGCGATCGGCCCCCTCCGCCGTGCGGGCGGCCTGTGCACCGCTTCTTGATCCCACCCACCAGGCGCCGAAAACGAGTGCGGCCACGCCGACTAACGCCATCAATCCTGACGGCAGGCGCTGAGAAGCGGGAGCCGCGAGAATCTCTCTCAATTCTTCGTCGGAAGCAGTTCGGGCCCGCCGGACACCCTCCGGCGTCATTTCGAACGCCCAGGCCAGAATGAGCGCCACCGGGAATCCCAGCATGAGGAACAACGCGGCGAATCGGTAGGTCCACGCGGGAAGCAGAAGCGCGGGTACAGCCAGATCGACGACCTGGAGGAGCACGAATCCGACGATGCCGTAGACAGCCATCACGCGGAACACGTGGCGGCGTTTCAGCTCCGCGAAGAACTGCTGGTAACCCGGGTTTGAGCCTCTCATGAGGCCCAAGTTCGTGGATGATGGCGCGAATGGGAAGCGGGCGACCGGTCTCGAACCGGCGACCTTCAGCTTGGAAGGCTGACGCTCTACCAACTGAGCTACGCCCGCGCGCCGCGAGTCTAGCACGCCGGCGGGCCGGATTCAAGCGCTGAGATCCGGGCCCGGACCCGCCCGCTGGCTGTGGGAACGACGCCACAGGCTGAGAGGGGCCGCTTCGTTCAGTCCGCCGGCCGGCCGCTCAACGAACCCCTCTCCAACCTACGCGTCTCATTCTTTAATACGTTGCTACTACTTGTGTTACATGGTCTGCTGCGCGTGCCCGCGGACCCTCTTCCGAGTCCCGCTGGCCCACCCGCTCGTCCGTGGCCCGGGATGTGTATCACTAGGCGCCGTCCTCACGTGTGACGGAGTGGGGTGAGCAGGAGGACTGAAAGCCGAGGTGGACTATGATGCCGTTTACAAGAGAAGCAGTTCATAGTTGCGACAGAGAGCGATTTCTTCGCGCAGCGGCCGAGACTTTGCTGTCGGCCCTTGAGACGATTGAGCGCGTATCTATGCGGCTAGCCGAGGCGGACGAAGGTGCGCTGCACCAGCGAGCGCAGACGCTCCTGAGCGGCGGCAATCGCTTGCAGGACGACGTCGCGCGTGCGCCTGGGAAAGAATTCCGGGAGCGAATCGTTGACGAGTTTTCGAATCCTGAGATTAAAAAGCCCAGGCTATCTGTAGCGTGAGCTAAATAGATTTTTCATAGATCGTACGCGCCGCTGAGGCGCGTGCACCAAAAATCGCTGCCGCGTCAGGGGTGCTGGTTGCCCTTCGCCCCGTTTGGGTGCTACCTCCTGGCGTTGGCAGCGTTCTTTGTCCCAGCACACTTTTTGTCCCCGGCGCACTATTGACCCGGAGGCTGGATGTCTCACTGGAAGAAGCTGTCGCTGCTTGCGGGACTGCTGATTTCGGGTGGCGCGTTCGTCACCTTTAAGCTCGGCGGACCGCTGACCTCGTGGGAGGGACGCGAGGAGTACCTCGTCTCCCTGGCCATCGGACTGGCCCTGCTGGTGTTTGCTCTGGTCGCCGAGATCCCCTTCTCGAGAGTCGTTCCTGACTACGGCGCGAAAACGCCGGACAGTTCTCGGGTCCCAGCTCCTTTCCAATCCCGGCGCTACACCACGCTCTTTATCGCCAGCTTCGTCGCCTTGTTCGTGGAGCTGCTCGTCATCCGCTACACCGGATCGCAGATCCGCGTCCTGGCCTACTTCAAGAACATTCCGCTCATCGCGAGCTTCCTCGGCCTCGGTCTTGGACTCTGCCTCGGCCGCGGCGGGTCACGCAGCGCACTGCTGTTCCTCCTCTGGCTCGTTCCGGTAGCCGCTGTCCTCAGCGCCGGAGCGCCCCTGGTGGACGACTACCTGGGACTGTTCGCTCAGACATCCAGTTCGGAGCAGGTATTCGGACCTTACACTCTCCAGGTCGATCATCCGCTCGCGAGGGCCGTGTCGGTTACCATGATGGCCTGCTTCAGCGTGGCGGCGCTGGTCACGATCATGCTGCTGTTCGCACATCTCGGCCGGCTGCTGGCCGATGCTTTCGAGGGTGTGCCCCGGCTGGCCGCCTATACCGTCAATATCTTCGGAAGCCTGGCCGGGATACTTGGGTTTTCGGCCCTGAGTGTTCTCGAGACGCCACCCTGGATCTGGTTCCTGATCGGCCTAACTCCGCTGCTCTGGTGGGCTTCGTCCCGAGGCCAGCGGCTCGTGGGACTGGCTTTGATCTCCGCCAGCGTAGTCGCTGTCATGCCCGCGCATGAAAACACGGTTTGGTCCCGTTACCAGAAGCTTGTCGGCCGTGAGGTGGTACTCCGCTTCGAGGACGGAGAGGCGCCGGGATTCCTGATTCAAATCTCTGACGTGTTCTATCAGGTGGCTCTGGACCTGCGCCCTGAGGCAGTCGCAAGGTACGGATTCAATCCCCATCCTCAGTACGACGCTTCCATCGCGGGGATTTCGCTGGACAATGTACTGGTCGTGGGCGCGGGCTCCGGTAACGACGTTGCGGCCGCTCTGCGAAATGGCGCTGGTCACGTGGATGCTGTGGATATCGATCCGGCCATCGTGCGCTTCGGTGCTGAACACCATCCGGAGCAGCCGTACTCCGATCCGCGCGTGAATGTGATTATCGAAGATGCCCGCCAGGCATTCCGCGAACTGGATCCGGGTACGTATGATGCGATCATCTTCGGTCTTCTCGACTCGCATACGCAGCTCGGGATGTCGAGTGTCCGGCTTGATAACTACGTATATACGGAAGAAAGCTTCGCGTCTGCGGCCGATCTGCTCAAGCCAGGCGGACAGCTGGTGGTGATTGCTGCGGCGTTCCGGCCCTGGCTCTCGGAGCGTATCGAGGTCATGCTTGCTCAGACCTGCGGCCGGCCGCCCGAAGTACAGAAGTTCACGGTTGGAAGGGGATATCGCTGCGCGGTGGGCACGGCGGCGGTAGCGCTGGCGGAGGATCCAGCGCCATCCGGGGATGCGTCAGCGGGGGATGCGTCCGCCTCGGAATCCGTGATCCCGACGGATGATTGGCCCTTCTTCTATTTGCCTCGTCGAGGCGTGCCGGGAGCATACTTGTTCGTGGTCGGGCTTCTCGCTCTCGTCTCCGTTCTGGTGCTGCGCAAAAACGCCATCAGCCTGGGCGGCTTCTCGACCTACCACGGGCACATGTTCTTTCTGGGCGCCGCGTTCCTGCTCATGGAGGTCTACGCCATCAACCGCCTGGCCCTCCTGTTCGGAACCACGTGGCTGGTCTCCGCCATCGCGATCGGATTGGTACTGACGCTCATCGTGCTCGCCAACCTCACGGTCGCCCTGTTCGGATCGATAGGCTACGGACTCAGCTATGCGGCGCTCGCGGTGAGCCTGGCCATCAGCTACTCACTGAGCCCCGCGGCGGTGCTGGGCCAGTCTCTCGGCGTTCAGTACGCGTACGGGTTCGTGGTGCTGCTGCCCGTTTTCTTCGCGGGGATCATCTTCGCGCGCTCATTCCGGATGGCGGAAGTCGCCGGCACCGCGCTGGGAGCCAATATCTTCGGCTCCGCCGTGGGAGGCTGGATCGAGTACTCGACGATGGTTATCGGAATCAGGTCGCTGGTGCTCGTCGCCGCCGCGCTGTATCTGGCTTCATACCTGTTCTACAGGCGAAGCCGCGCTGGCCTTCCGATGGCCACTCAGGAATAGTCTTCCAGGGATCCAGTCCTTCTCACATCCAGTGTCACGCAGTGAAAACCGCCGCTGACAGTCCGGCAATGGCGCAGGCTGAGCGGGATCACGTCGATGCGGCGCTTTTCGAGTTCCTTTATGAGAGGCTTCTGCGCCGCGCTGACGACGGCCAGGTTCGGGTTGATCATGAAGAAGTTCATCCCGGACCAGATGCTGGCCCGCGCGTAATCCCAGGCGTAGCCGGTATCCATCATCTCCGGACACCAGATGATCTCCCAGTTCTTGAAGACCGCCGGCAGGTTATCTGGATTGATCCGGGAGGGATTCAGCAGCGCCAGGCCCGGGCCGAGCAGATTGATAGTCGTATCTATGTGCGTACCGTCGTACAGCCCTACGAGCGGATGCACGCGGTATTCGTCCCCCAGGGCGCGTTGCAGCCACTGGCAGCCCATCATGTTTCCGCTGCAGGAGACCAGATACAGAATGTCCCTGCCGGCCCGCACTACGTTGGCCGCATCGAACAGGGGCTCAGTGTTTCGCAGCTGGTCGCCCGAGTCCGGATCATCTCCGTAGGTGTCGTCCAGCAGCCGCGGTTTGGGCGCTGAGATCCAGCGCGCCCCGCTATGGAAGTACTCCAGCAGAATGTCCTTGTAGGCCAATGGCTCACAGTACCTGGAACGGAGAGGCATGGGCGTCTCGATGATCATGTCACCGATGGCCAGGAGAACGTCCCGCGGGCAGTAGTTGAACTCACCGTCCGATTGCCAATCCGGAGATCCGAACATTTTCGAGTGATCCGTCACTTCGGGACGCCTGACTATGACGCCCTCGCCTTTGAGCGCGGCAACGATAGTCTCGAGATCCTCCTTGGTCTCCTCGATGACTCGCTCATCGTAGGGACCGGAGGGAATCTCCTCGATGCTGTCGTGATGCTCGTAGTATTCCAGCGAGTAAAGACCCTTTTCGCCGATCGGTACCTGAGCCCCCTCGGCGACACCGACGATCATCTCCTCGAGCGGATCCCACTCGTTGTGAACGTTAACCAGTGACACTATGCGTTACTCCTGTCTGATGTCGGTGGTGGTGACTCTAGCGGTTGTCCGCAAGCGCTTCCCTGAGAACGAGATACCGCCGCAGAACTACTGTTTCGCCGGCTCGCTCCGGCTTCTTCGATTGCTCCGCACCGGCACCGGACGGCTTACCGCCGAGGCCCAGCATCCCGCTTACTCGCCTCTTGAGACGAGCTGGCAGCGATCTGGTGCGCTCCACCCAGTCCACCAGGCCGAGACCAACATCCGGGGATACGACATCGTCGAGGCGGCTCGGCCGCTCTCTGATGAGCCGGCGGCAGCGGTCGGCGTTGCGAGCGAACTCGTTCACGAACTGCGGGCAGTAGCCGGCCGCCGTCGCGAAAGGCAGGGAAAACACGCCGGGAAAAGTCCTCACGATAGCGTCGTGATAGAACGTGCTCCGCTCCACAGGTCCGGGGACCGTGGCCAGGAAGTCCATGACATCGTTGTCCAGGAACGGCGTGCGCACGTTGAAGTACGGACCGGCGAAGGCATGGCGCCACGGCAGCAGGACGTTGGGAACCCGCTGTCCGAGATAGAGGAAATTGTCGATTCGGGAGGCGGCCCGAGCTATACCCTCACACAGGGAATCGAGGTCGCTCTCGACTCCGTCATGAAAGGCTCTGTAAGTATCGCTCGGAAGCCTGGCTGACAGCCATTCCACGACGCCAAACCGCCGAACCCTGCCTGGCGGACTTTCCTTGTGGGGTCCCCCTGGCGAATCGGGAAGATAGTGGTCGCCGACGAGTAGAACCGGCGGCGCTCCGTCATGCGCGGCAGTTTCCACCCTTTTGCCCAGCTCCAGCCATCCGTCGATCTCGTCACACACGGGGGCCACTCCCTGGCCCATCCGGGCGTTGTGCTTGATGTGTGCCGCCAGGTCGCCGCGGTAGCTCTCGATGACCTGGTGGGAGTAGTGCACCTGCTCAGCTATCTGGTAGGCGACCCAGGCGTCCGTACCGGCCGTCGGCTGGCCGTGGCTGTACGAGAAACAGGTGACGTCCCGCGTACCAGCCCGCTCCAGCATGGCTGAAATAGTCCTGGAGTCGTAGCCGCCGCTCAGAGACAGCCAGACGTTGTCCGTGTTCCGGGAGCAGCGTTCGACGCCCGCTTGCAGGAGTTGCACCAACTCGTCGCCAAGCCGTTTCTCGTCTCCGCCTGATTCGTCCGGAGCGAACGGGTACTGCCAGTACTGTCTGGACTCGAGGCCAAAGGGGCCCAGCTCGTGGGCGCTGGCCGCTTCCAATACAGAGACACCGGCGTAGGGCGTACGGCCGCAGTGAATCGCACCGTTCGAAAGGAACCAGGCCACTCCGATCGGGTCCACGGCCAGGCCATGTTTCGGAATGTGCCGCAGGTCGGGAGAAAGCCAGTGACCGCCGCCGGAAGCCTCCGTGTGAAACAGGCGCCGAGAGTTGAGACGATCGGTGAAAGCGAGGATTCTACCCTGCCGCGCGTCAGTCACGATCGCGGTCCACGAGCCATGCACGTCGCGGGCGAAGTCCTCTCCCAGGGTCGCGTATCGGGTCGCCAGGTCGGCCGCCGGGTCAGCACCGACGCCGAGCGGGTCTCCGAACAGGACGAGGGTGATCTGAGCGCTGGGATCTCGGCCCGTACTACACCGCGATCCGCAGGTCAGGAGTGCGGCGCGGCCAGTAGCAGCGCCGCCAGTAGTGCCGAGGCCAGTGACCTCGAGCGTTGGATCGAGGCCGCTTTGACGACGATACTCGGCCCAGCGTGAATCAGCCGGCAGATCAGCCGGCGGAACCCATGCCAGGAAATCGTCCAGTTTTGTCGTCAAATTGCCTCCTCGAATACTCGGAGGCTCCCCGCGAACAGCTTGGGTTTAAGCACTTATTAAGCCTCGCTGGCGGCCATTTGTGCAACTGCTGTGCCAGCTTTGGCGACGCTGTGGCCGCGCGGGGGCTAACTATCCACTTGCCAGCCCTTCGGCCTTCTGAGCCGAGACCACGATGCCCCGGATCATCGCGGAGCTGAAGCCGCGGTGCTCCATTTCGTTGAGCCCGGCGATCGTGCAGCCGCGGGGGGTGGTCACCCGGTCTATTTCTCTCTCCGGATGCCCTTCTCCTTCGAGGAGGAGTGAGGCGGCGCCGCGCGCCGTCTGCGCCGCCAGTAGAAGCGCTTCTTCGGGGTGGAAGCCTATTTCGATGCCGCCCTGCGAGGCGGCACGCACGCAGCGCAGGAAGAAGGCGACCCCGCAGGCACAGACGGCTGTGGCCGGCGTCATCATCGATTCTGGCAGGATCAGGGTCTCTCCCAGGGCGCTGAACAGAGTTTGCGCTTGATCCAGGGCCTCTGACGCTTCGTCGCCAGCAGCCAGGCAGGTCATCGATTCGCCGATGGAAACAGCCGTGTTCGGCATGGCCCGTACCGTGGGCGCGCGCGTGTCGAGACGCTCTTGCAGATCCGCGATCATAACGCCCGACACCACCGAGATGATCGCGTGGCGCTCGGGATCGATCGCTTCCTTCAGTTCCGCACACAAGCCGTCGAGCTGCTGAGGCTGGACAGCGAGGACCACGATGTCTGCCGCCGCGACTGCGGCAGCGTTGTCGCTGGTCACGGCGAAGCCTTCCTTAATAAGCGATTTGAGCTTTTCGGGGTCCCGTCTCGTGACGGTTATCGCCGCCGGATCGAAACCGGCCTTCGCTGCCCAACCCCGGGCCAGTGCCTGTCCCAGATTTCCGCCCCCCAGAATAGCTATCCGCGTCTGTGCGTCATGTTTACTCACCCTATCGTCTCCCGTGTCAGGACATCCTGTGCGTCTGCCGAATCATAGTTACGGTTCGCGTTGGTTCGCATTGGCAGCAGACTAGCGGCTCGGCTGGAACGAATGCCAGCAGACACACTATCTTCCGAACCATGTCAGACACCGATAGGACGTCGCGGCGTTATACCGACAAGGAAATCGGGCTCATCCTGCGGCGGGCCAGCAGTCTCCAGCGTGCCGAACCGTCCGGGCCCGACCCGTCGGGGTTCACGCTCGCCGAGCTGGAGGACGTGGCGCTCGAGGCGGGCATTGATACGCGGCTGCTGCGACAGGCCGCCGCTGAACTGGACGCGGGTGAAACCGGCACCCTTGGGCAGCGGCTTGCGGGCGGGCCGACGACGATCCGGTTCGAGCGCACCGTGGCAGGGGAGATCCCGAAGGAGAAGCTGGGTGATCTTATCGCAATCATCGAGCGAGCCACGGACGGGCACGGGCAGGCGAGCGCTGTCGGACATACCCTCAGTTGGGCCTCGACAAACCCGGGCGCCACGACATCGCAGCAGGTATTGGTGTCGTCCAAGGATGGCGAGACTGTGATCAGTATTGAGGAGCAACTCGGCAACCTGGCAGGCGCTTTGTTCGGCGGCCTGCTCGGCGGCGTGGGAGGCGGCGCCGGGATCGGGTTGGGAGGCGCCCTGGGAGGCGTGCTGAGCTCGGTCGTGCTTGGCATAGGCATCCCCATCGTGGCCATCGGCGGAACCTATCTCGCCACGCGCCGCCTGTATGCGTCGATTGCGGGCAAGCACAAGCGGAAGCTGTCCAACCTCCTGGAGGCGATCGCGAGTCACGTCGAGGACGTTGTGGAGCCCGAGCGTCTTGTCGCACCCGCGGCTGATCTGCTCTCCGGATCGGCACTCGATACGGCGAGCTCGGAGTAATGGCGGGTGAGCGCTGGGCCGAGTCGCTCACCTACGCGGAAGATCTGGTAGCGCCGGAGTCGGACGTTCAGCGCTGGATTCGGCATGAAAT
>JBDLJJ010000104.1:0-9874 GCA_039714435.1 Gemmatimonadota bacterium
CCTGGTCCGCGCCGTAGCCGAACGCCGCTTCCGCGAGGATCTCTACTACCGCCTTCGGGTGGTGCCGATCGAGATCCCGCCCCTGCGCGAGCGGCGCGAGGATCTCGAGCTGCTGATCCGTCACTTCCTGGATCAGTTCGGAAGGGAACGCGGCCGCGCCCTGCGCCTGGCGCCATCGGCGAGCCGGGCGCTGCTCACCTACGCATGGCCCGGCAACGTGCGCGAGCTCCTGAACACGATCGAGTACGCCACGACTGTCTGCGAGGGGCAGACGATTCACATGCGGGACCTGCCGGTCGAGATCGGCCGCCATGCCAGTCGTCCGGACGCGGCCAGCCAGTTCACGGGAGTCCAGCTCGAGGGAGCCGATACAGACCTCCTCGGCCCGGTCTCCACCCCGTTCCCTCTGGAAGCCGCGTATCAGCAGCGCGGACTGTCGGCCTCCGAGATGGACGAGGCGGCACGCATCAGGGCGGCTCTGGAAGCGACGCGCTACAACCGGAACGCGACCGCCGATCGTTTGGGGGTCAGCCGGACCACGCTGTGGAGGAAAATGAAGCGCTACGACCTGTAACGCCACGTTTCAGCAACGTTTCAGAATGTTGCAGCATTACGTTTCAAATCGGCCCGCACTCCCGCCACAGAACTACGCCGCAAGTACATCTAATCTGTTATAACAACAACAATTACAGGAATCGCGGACTCTTTGGCACCGCTGTTGCTCTTAGGGGGAGTGCAACACTACTGCTGAGCGGAGTCCCGAACATGAAAAAGATGCTGATCCTGGGCGCCGGAACCGCGGGGACGATGATGTCCGCCAAGATGAGGCGCTCCCTCGCGGCCGACGAATGGCAGATCACTGTCGTCGATCAGGACAATCGACATCTGTATCAGCCGGGACTTCTGTTCGTCCCCTTCGATATGTACGAGCCACGCGACCTCGTGAAGCCTCGCTCCCGTTTCATCCCGCGCGGCGTCGATTTCGTCGTCTCGACGATTGAAGCGATCGAGCCGGATGACAACCGTGTGCGGCTCTCCGACGGTACCAAGCTCGACTACGACCTTCTGATAATCGCCACGGGCAGCCGGATCGTGCCCGAGGAGACTGAGGGTCTGACGGGCGCAGGCTGGAAAAAGAACGCCTTCGACTTCTACACGCTGGAGGGCGCCACCGCCCTGCGCGGCGCTATGGACGACTTCGATGGCGGCCGGCTCGTGCTGAACGTGGTCGAAATGCCGATCAAGTGCCCGATCGCGCCGCTCGAGTTCCTGTTCCTGGCCGATTGGTACCTGAGCGAGAAGGGTGTGCGCGACAAGACAGACCTCGTTTACGCCACCCCGCTGGACGGAGCCTTCACCAAGCCGCGCGCCTCGGCCATGCTCGGATACATGCTGGAAGAGAAGGGCATCGGTCTCGAGACGGTCTTCTCGGCCGGTGAGGTAGACGGTGAGAAGCGGATCCTGCGCAGCTGGGACGAGCGCGAAGTCGCGTACGACCTGCTGGTCACGATCCCCACTCACATGGGCAGCGAGACGATCGAGGCGTCCGACATGGGCGACGAACTCGCTTTCATTCCCACTCACCCGAACTCACTGCAGTCAAAGGGGTGGGAAAACGTCTTCGTGCTCGGCGACGCGACTGATCTGCCCAGCTCGAAGGCCGGCTCCGTAGCTCATTTTCAGGGTGAAGTGCTGGCCGAGAACCTGCTTCGGCGAATCGACGGGCGGGAGCTGATCGACGGATTCGACGGCCACGCCAACTGCTTCATCGAGACAGGCTACGGCAAGGCCACCCTAATCGACTTCAACTACGACGTGGAGCCTCTGCCCGGCCGTTTCCCGATCCCCGGAGTGGGCCCGCTGCGCCTCATGGAGGAGAGCGAGGTCAACCACCTGGGCAAGATGGGCTTCCGCTGGATTTACTGGAACATGCTGCTCAAGGGACTCGACATCCCGGGTATCGGAGCCCGCATGTCCATGGCCGGAAAGTGGAACTGATCATGAGCAAGACACAGAGCACTCACGAGAGCGAGAGACTGGTCGCCGCCAATGACGCTGCTGCCTTGAACGACGCCGCTGCGCTGCAGGCGATAGACGCCAAGCTGGACCGAATGGCGCGGGTGGTGGATGACCTCGACCGGCGCATGCAGACCCTTGACGACCTCATGGAGGACGTGATTCCCACCGCTCACGGCGCGATGGGCATCCTGCAGCGCCGCATGGCCGAGTTGGAGGAGGCCGGGATTATCGCCTTCGCCAATGAAGCGGTCCAGGTAGGGAAGACGGTCGCCACCTCCTTCTCTCCCGAAGACGTCCAGCTGCTGGGCGCCAACGTGGTGGGAATCCTGGAGACAGTGAGAAGTCTGACCCAGAAGGAAGTGCTGCATGTGGCGGACAGGGCCGCAGGTGCCCTCAGCAAGCCCGCGGAAATCAAGCCGGCCGGGACGCTGAGGCTCATCAAAGAACTGCGTGACCCGGAGGTCCGGCGCGGAATGACGATGCTTCTCGGCGTGCTCCGCGAGATGGGTGAGAACGGCGACGGCAGTGCCGCCGCAGAGATCGAATAAGGAGAAAGAACGATGACCACCACGATGATTGCCGGAAGCGAGATCGAAGTAAACGAAGACGGATTCATGCTGAACCCCGACCAGTGGAACCCGGAGGTCGCGGCCGAACTGGCGCTGGACGCAGGGATTGATCCCCTGACCGACAAGCACTGGGAGGTGCTGGACTACTGCCGGCGCGACAACGCGACCAAGGGCACTCCTCCTGGCGTGCGCCGAATCACTAAGAACACCGGAATTTCCATGAAGGAGATGTACAGCCTGTTTCCGGGTGGCCCGGGAATCCTGGCCGCCAGGATCTCCGGTCTGACGAAGCCCAAGAGCTGCATCTGAGCGCGTCTCACAGCAGGCGCATAGAGCAGGCCGGGTAAAGCCGGCCGCCGAGCCGGCCACATGAAGCCGGCCGCATAGAACCAGGAAGGAAGAGGAACCATGTCTGCACTGAAGAGAAGCGCCAACGGAAACGGAAAGCCGAACGGAGAAGCGCCCCGCAAAGTGGCCATCGTCTGCTCCAAGGGCAGTCTGGACATGGCCTATCCGGGCCTGATCCTGGCCAATGCCGCCCGCATGATGGGTATCGATGCTGTGATCTTCTTCACGTTCTGGGGTCTCGACATCGTGACCGAGAAGACCCTCGACAAGCTTCACGCGGGGATCGTCGGCAACCCGGCCACGCACATGCCGGCCATGATAGCCGGCCTGCCCGGGATGGAAGGGCTCGCCACCAAGATGATGAAGAAGAAGATGGACGAGCTGGAGATCCCGACCGTGCGTGAGATGCTGGAGATCCTCGACGACTCCGGCGCCGAAATGTACGGCTGCCAGATGGCGATGGAGATGTTCGATCGCGACCAGGACGAGCTCGTTCCGCAGGTCAGGGACGTGATCACGGCGATGGACTTCTTCGAGAAAGCCGAAGGGGCTCAGACGATTTTCATCTGAAGATCCCGTCTGAACGGTCCCCATCTGATAGATGCTGGAGGGAAGAACCATGAACATCCAGCGCCGACGTCTCGACGCACCTGGCCGGGCTCTCAGCCTGGCGGTAAGCACTGCCCTGGTCTTCAGTTCGCTGCTCACGGCGCCCGCATTCGGGCAGAGCGAAACGTCCGAGGCGAACTCTGCGAGCGCCACGAACGCCGCGAGCGCCACGAACTGGAGAGTGATCGTCCTGCCACAGGTGGACCTGTGGTATCACGGCCTGGCCACGGCCGGGCTCCAGGGCCTCGGTCCATACGATCTTTATGAACCCGGCTACGCGGCGAGGCTCAATGTGTCGAAGGCAGAAGCGCAAACCGCGCCAACCGCTTTCGATGACCGCGTAGCCGGGTTCGGATCCGCCCTCGCCCGGGACCCGGCCTTCGAGGTGTTTCATTTCGTTCCCCTCTATTTCGCCTCCTCGGCCGTAGAGCCCATGCTCGGTGCTCTGGAAGTGGTCGGGGCAGCCGAAGGTGCGCCCGCCGCGGTCGACGTGTTGGCACGGTTCGGCGCCAACGCGGTGGCCGGCACGATCTCCCGACCGGATCAGCGCGCGGTTCTGACTGATTGGACCTCCGCCCTGCGTGCCGAGTGGGACGGCTTCTTCGCGGACTACTGGCGTGAGCTGGCGGTTCGAAACGCTTCACACCTGCAGTCGATCCAGGCCGAGTGGAACGATCAGTTCGCGCCGCACCTGGCTGCCTACTTGAAAGAGTACAGGCTCGACGGCGGGGTTCTGGTTCTGTCCGATCCCGTGGGGCCGGAGGGAAGGATTTTCGAGGGCGTTCCCGGAAACAGGTCTGACAACATAGTAGTGGTCGGATTCGACGAAGACGCCGGCCCTCGAGCGCCGCTGTACGCGGCCGTGCGAGAACTCTGCTTCCCACTGGTCCGCGAAGTCCTGGCGGGCCAGCCGGTAGCGGCCAATCGGGCCTCGTCCGCCTCACGCAGCAGCACCGCGGCGGTTCGCTGCGGAGCCTACCTGCTGGACCGCTTCGCGCCCGAGCTGGCGCCCGGCTACCGGTCCAGCTTCACACGGAACGCCTCCGGCGATCCGGCCCAGGTGACGGCCGCTTTTGACCGGAAGTACGCGACGGACGCGGCACTGGATGCCGCGATGCAGAACAGGCTCGGGGCCATACCCGGCCGATAGCAAGTACCAGTGTTTTCACGAGTTATTACGAGTTTTCTGGCTGCGGAAGGTATCGCGGCATGCAAATCAAAAAGGCGGACGATTAGACCGCCTGGAGGTGACAAATGATTCGCCGACTGTTGTCCGCTACGCTAGTCGCCGCTGCCCTGCTGGGCACGAGCACGCAATCAGCGTATGCGACCGACGGACACTTTCTGCACGGCGTCGGAGCCATCAACTCAGCGATGGGCGGCGCCGGTGTGGCAGCTCCGACCAGTCTGCTAGGCACATTCTACCTCAACCCCGCCGGCCTGCTGGCCTTCGACGGGACGCGTATAGAGTTCAGTTTCGAGATGTTCAAGGCCGACCGCACGCTGTCCAGCGGTGTGCCTCTTCCGGGCGGCGGGTCTTTCTCCGGCGCCACCACCAGCGTGAGCGACTTCGTTCCCATCCCGGCCCTCGGGTTCAGTTACCGGGTCAGCGACAAGCTGGCCATCGGTCTCGGTGGCCTGGGCATCGGAGGGTTCGGCGTCAACTACGCGCAGGACAGCAGCAACCCGCTGCTGGCCCCGCGTCCGAACGGATTCAGCCAGGTATACAGCAACTACACTCTGATGAAGTTCACGCCGGCCGTAGCCTACGCTCCGACTGACAGGATTTGGATCGGCGGCGCCCTGAATGTGGACTGGGCCACGCTCGAAGTGGATCCCTTCCCGGCGGCTTCGCCGGCGGCGACCTCACCCACGGACGCGTTCTACTCTCGCGCCACTGCTACGGACGGCGCCTTCGGCTTTGGCTTCCAGGTTGGCCTGATGTGGAAAGCCACGGATGAGTTGCAGCTGGGCGCCGCGTTCGCCAGCGAACAGAAGTTCGAGGACTTCGAGTTCAACGCACTGTGGGAGAACCCCACCATCTCTGACGGGGACACGGGCTTCGGTACGTTCCGCCAGCTGTCGTTCTGCTTGAACGTGCCGGCGGTCCTGTCCGCTGGCCTGGGCTGGCAGGTCACACCGTCGCTGCTATTCGCGGCGGACGCCACGACCCGCTTCTACGAGAGCGCGGACGGATTCGCGCTGGCCGATCCGAACCAGCCGTTCGACCAGTTCGGCGCCGTGCAGGGATTCGGCTGGACCGACATCTGGTCCATCTCGAGCGGCCTGCAGTGGGAGACCAACGACTGGCTCACGCTGCGCGGCGGCTACAACTGGAGCGAGAACCCGGTTCCTGACGAATTGACATTCATCAACGTCGCGGCACCGGCCATCGTGCAGAACCACCTGACGGCAGGCATCAGCTTGAGCATGACGCCGGAGATGTCGCTTGACCTGGGTTACTACAAGGCCTTCAGCAACACGGGCACCGGACAAATGTTCGGTTCAACCGGCCCGATCGAGGGCACGTCGGTCACCAACGAGCTGAGCGAGGATTCGATCCTCATGGGCTTCAGCTTCAAGCCGATTCGCTAAGTCACAACTATCCGCCGGGCGGGCCCATGGAGGTCCGCCCGGCATTTCACATAGAGAGGTATCGAGATGCGCCCCTCCAGGTTGTTCCTCATGGCCGCCCTATGCCTCGCCCCAGCCGCAGCGCTGGCCCAGGAGGGCGAGGAATACGGCGTCTACGTCGATCTCGTCGAGGCCTCGGGAAGCTTCGATGACGTCGTGACTTCAGTCCGAAGCGGGATCGAGGCCCACGGCTGGACGATCATAGCCGACTACGACGCCGGCGTGGACCCCGACAAGTGCTCATACCGCGCGCGAGTTCTGGCCGTCGTCTCCGACGACTACACATCCGCCGTCATGGAGCACGGAACCGTGGCTGCCTTTGCGCTTCCACTACGCATAGCCGTGTTCGAGGATGAGAGCGGCGTTCACGTGACGGCCGCCAACCCCATGTCGCTCAACCGCACCATCATCTCCGAAACCGAGTTCGACGAGCAGTCCGAGGGCGTGCACGGCGAACTGCTCACGATGATGGAAGACGTGGAAGGAGATCGTCCCGAAGGGCAGTACGGACAGATGCGAAGTAGGGGTCTGATCTCCAAGACCATGGGCCTCATCGCGGGCGGACCCTTCGAGAGCAAGGTCGAACAGGTCGCCTCGGTGGACGGAGAGTTGGCTCAGGTCGCTGATCGGCTGTACGACGGGCTGGAGGACTACGCCGGTGACATGAAGTGGGAGACCCGGCCTGTGTACCGCCTCGCTCTGCCCGACCAGGGCACCGTGATTATCGGCGTCACCGGCTCGCCCATCGAGTCGAAGGCCTTCGACATCGTGCGCGCGGGGACTGACAAATCTAGAGAAGACTTCGCCTGCCCCGGCGTTGCCTATGCTGCCGCCTTTCCGGTCGAGGTCGTTCTCGTCCAGGAAGAGGACGAGGTAAAGGCCTACATGATCGACGCCATGTTCCGGATGAAGATGTACTTCGAGGATGCGGGCAAGTGGAAGTTCGCGGCGAACATGAAGATGCCGCCCTCAATCGAGAACGAACTGCGCGACAAGATCGAAGACAGCATCTACTGATCTCGGGATAGAACCATGAACAAGAGAATCGGAACTCTCGTAGCGGCGGTTCTACTGGGCGCGCTGGGAGTGCCCGGACCGGCGGCCGCACAAGATGGATCATACCTGCAGGGAGTCGGCGCCGTGAACGCGGCCATGGGCGGCGCCGGCGTCGCCGCAACTACGGGCGTCCTCGGCGGCTTTCATCTGAATCCGGCTACACTGATGGCTTACGACGGATCACGGCTCGAGTTCGGGTTCGCCTTTCGCGACCCGAGCCTGGCCGTGGCGAGCGAGCGCGGCGGTGTGTCCGGGGTCACGGAAAGCTCCGACGTATCGAGCTTTCTATCCTCGATGGGCGCCTCTTACCGGGTGTCGGACCGGGTAGCGCTGGGGCTGGGGATTCTGGAAACGGGCGGATTCAAGGCCGACTACCCGGTGACTCCGGCGAATCCGGTCCTGGCCCCGCAGCCGGAAGGGCTAGGGTCCGTTCGGACAGAGTTCGAATCCGTGCAGATTACGCCGACTATTGCCATCGCCGTCAGCGACCGTCTGTGGCTCGGCGGATCCCTCACCGTGAACCGGGCCTCGCTGGCTCTGCAGCCCTTTCTGTTCCAGGCGCCGGTCACCTCGCCGGGCTTTGGCAGCCCGTTTGACCGTTCCCACTTCTCGAGCGCGCTGGCCGGAGACACGCGGGTCGGCGTCGGCTTCCTGGGCGGGCTGGTGTGGAACATCAATGACATGGTCTCCGTTGGAGCCTCCTACAACAGCGAGCGGACGTTCGGGACGTTCGAGTTCAGTTCGGTGAACGCGAACCCCAATCAGCTGAGCTTCGGACTGCGCAGGCCACTCAGCCTGGATCTCGAGCTACCAGCCGTGCTGGCCGGCGGTGTTAGCGCCATGATGCTGCCGGATCTCATGGTCGCGGCGGACGCCAGGTATCTGTTCTACGAGGACGCGGCAGGGTTTGCCGCCGCGCAGGCCGTTGTCCAGACGGACGGATCCATCGACGGACTGGGCTGGGAAAACGCCCTCGTCATAGCCGTCGGAGCGCAGTACCGGCTCAGTGACGCCGTGCTGCTTCGGGGCGGCTACAACGACGCCGACAACCCGGTTCCAGACGAGCTGGCCACGATCAACGTCGGTACGGCCTCGATCATCGAAAAGCGCCTGTCTTTCGGGATCGGATGGCGGCCTGAGCGGCGCTTCGAGGTCAGCGCGTCCTACACGCGAGGCTTCGAGAACAGCGGCGCCGGCACTCTCAGCGGCGGCTTTCTGGACGGCGTGAGCGTTACCAACACGCAGTCCGAGAACACGTTCGCGCTACAATTCACCCTTGGATCGCGCGGGCTGTAATCCGGGGGCTGTAGTCCCTTGCCTCGATCCCTATTTGGCGGAGATTGACATGACTGACTTCGAAAATGCCCGGCCAGCGCCGGGGCAGGCTGCTACCCTAGCGCCCAAGGACGAACCTGTGGCAACCGTAACCGCAGAGCTGGGATCAGGAACCGTCACCACGATTCAGGCCCGCCAGTTTTCGTGGACCAGCGACGAACCCCTGACGAAGAATGGTACGGATACCGGTCCGACGCCCTACGAGTTGCTCCTGGGGAGCCTGGCGGCCTGCACGGCCGTGACTCTGAGGCTGTATGCCGATCACAAGGGCATTCAGCTGGATTGCGTCAAAGTGTCGCTTACCTTCGACCGCGTGCATGCGGACGACTGCCTGGACTGCGACGAGCGGGCCAACGGCATGATCGAACGCATCGAGTCCAGCGTGGTTATCAGCGGCGACTTCGACGACGCCCAGCGCAAGCGCCTCGCCCAGGTGGCCCAGCGCTGTCCGGTGCACAAGACACTGGTGAACGGCGTCCACATCTCCGACGCGGTGAGCTTCGATTAGCCCGCAGATGACTGACCAGGAGAGACGGATTCGGCTGTTCATCTACGAGTTCGTGGTTCGCAACGATCGGTGCCCGAGTCTCATCGAGATCGCTCAGGAGGCGGGTCTCACGCCGCTGGCTACGCAGCGAATTCTGGAGAGACTAGAGTCAGTTCATTCGGCGATAGTCTTATCGCCCGGGTCCGGGAATCTGTGGCTGGCCGACCCGT
Organism: Gemmatimonadota bacterium; assembly: GCA_039714435.1. Classification (GTDB taxonomy): domain Bacteria; phylum Gemmatimonadota; class Gemmatimonadetes; order Palauibacterales; family Palauibacteraceae; genus JAZDDE01. Next base: position 9,288 of record JBDLJJ010000104.1, read on the forward strand.
TTGCCGCTCTTCCGACTTCGCACCCTGTCCATGCGGGCGAGCATCATTGGTTCGGCATGTGCGTCTGGGACGCGCTTGGCATTCTTTCTCTCGTTGGCGTTGACGGGCACGCGCCCACGATGTGTCCCGTTTCGGGCGAGTCGCTCAGTCTGCGGGTCGAGAATGGGATGCTCACGGTGGCAGATGGAGTTGTGCATCTTGCGGTCCGGGCCCGCGATTGGTGGAGGGACGTCGGCTTCACCTGAGCCACGATCCAGCTCTTCCGGTCGGAAGAGGATATCGATGCTTGGTCGGCGGCTACCGGACATGAGAAAGGCGCTGTCATTACCCCAGAGTTGCTCTGGGAGCTTGCGCAGGTCTGGTATGCCGGTCGGCTGGAGCTTGACTGGTGCCGGCGCACGGTAGACGAGCGCCAGGCTATTCTGGCGGACTTCGGACTAACCGGTGAGTTCTGGAACCTATCCAGCGAGGAAGGCTAGCATGGCACGTGTACTTGGAGTCGGCGGCATCTTCTTTCGCTCGAAGGATCCGAAGAGCCTGGGCCAGTGGTACCAGAAGTGGCTCGGCGTCCCGGTCGAGCACCCGTA
>JBDLJJ010000105.1:0-9836 GCA_039714435.1 Gemmatimonadota bacterium
CACGTGAGCGCTGCTGTACACATACTCGTGAAGTGACTCGATCGTCTCCCATACGGACATATTGAAGATGATCAAGGGATCGTCGAAAACGCGGATCGTGGTTGCGTCTCCGTCCGCGGTCTGAAGGCGCCAGACGAAACCCGGGCTCCGGTCCGCCAACGAGTTGATTTGTTCGAGAAGCGCCACGAACGGGGCCATCACAGAACTACCGATCAGACCGCGGCCGCGCGAGAAATTCGCTTGGGCCAGATGAAATGCTCGGTCGTTCATGCGTTGCAATATAGGGGGTCGCTCTACGTCTTGCCTGCCTCCAATTTGCGGCGGAACGACTCCGCTTCCACTAGCTGGGCCAACTGCTGGTTCTGCTCTAGCAGAGCGTCTTCCAGCCGCGTGAGCCGGTGCTCGAATTGCTCTTTCTCTTTACCCTTGGCGCCCTGAATGGCGCCGGTCAGATCTCTGATCATGGGGCGCAGAACGAAGTGCGCCGCCAGAGACATGACGGGCACACCTATCGTAAAGAATATGGCTACGATGGGGATCAGTTCGTCCATTTGTTCACCTTTGCCGATTGAATTGTCTGACGGGCAGACGTACGGTACGCTGGACACTCCGGTTTCAGAGACATTACACAGGTATGTTCTCGCCGCCCCGCCACAGTATACTGCTTCCCGTGGCATCTATTCCCTCAGAAAGCTCGGATCTTTGCACACCAGAGACGCACAGGCAGGCCTGACCCCGCAGGAAGGGGTCATCAAGTTCCACCTGGAGCACGATGACTCCTGTCTTGAATCGGGGCGATACGGAGATCTCTCCTGCAAGCTCATCGCCTGGCGCGAGATCATGGCCCTCACGGGCCTGGTGGGTCAGGATCCGTCTCGCTACGAGGGGTACGGGTACGGGAACGTAAGCGCTCGGGTCGGAGCGCCGAGCGACGGCCTTGGGCGGCGGTCTTTTCTGATCACCGGGACTCAGACCTCAGGCAAGCGGTGCCTGGAACTGGCGGATTTCAGCGTGGTCGAGTTGTACGACTTCAGTCGCTACCGGCTCACGTGCAGGGGAAGGGTTCGGCCCTCATCGGAAGCGATGACGCACGCGGCCGTATACGATCTGGGTCCGCAGATCCGCTGCGTGCTCCATGCGCACAGCCCGATTCTGTGGAGGCAGGCCCGGGAACTTCAATTGCCGACAACCGATCCTGCCGTACCGTACGGCACGCTCGAAATGGCCAGGGAAGTGCAGCGATTGTATCGCGAAACTGTCCTCGCCGAACGATCTATTCTGGCTATGGGTGGACACGAGGACGGCATCGTGGTGTTCGGGCGCAGCCCTGAGGAAGCGGGAGAGGTCCTGCTTCGCTGGCTGGCGCGGGCCTACGAAAAAGCGTGCGGAGAAACGGGCACGGGCCTCTGCCGCAGCTAGCCACCTAGCCTTTCGGACGCCTTTCGGGATACAGCTCCAACAGGCCTTCGCAGCTGGCTTCACACACCCCGCGCTCGGTGATGATTCCGGTGACGAGCCGCGCGGGCGTGACGTCGAACGCGTAGTTGGCGGCTGGGCTGCCCTCCGGAGTGATGCGAACCTCGACCGCGTGCTTCGCTCCCACCACTCCCCTGACGTGCGTTACCTCCCGAGAGTCCCGCTGCTCGATGGGGACCGATCCGCCAGACTCCATATCCCAGTCGATACTGGAGTACGGCGCAGCCACGTAGAACGGGACCCCGTTGTCGTGTGCCGCCAGCGCCTTGAGGTATGTGCCGATCTTATTGCACACGTCGCCGCTGCGGGTGGTTCGGTCCGTTCCGGTCAGCAGCATGTCCACTTCGCCGATCTGCATGAGGTGCCCGCCAGCGTTGTCGGCGACGATCGTGTGCGGCACACCCTTGTGGCCCAGTTCCCACGCCGTCAGCCGGGCGCCCTGGTTTCGGGGCCGCGTCTCGTCCACCCACACGTGAAGAGGTACTCCCGCTTCATGCGCCTGGTAGATCGGGCTCGTGGCGGTGCCCCACTCGACGGTCGCCAGCCAGCCGGCGTTGCAGTGCGTGAGAATGTTGACGGGCGCACCGGCTCTTTTCTCGGCTAGAGCCTCGATCAGTGGCAGCCCGTGCTCCCCGATGAGGCGGCACGTATCCACATCGTCCTCGACAAGATCAGCGGCCCTTGCGTAGGCCGCGGCCTCACGCTGTCCCGGAGCCAAGCCGGAAACTGCCGTTCGTATCTGCTCTAGAGCCCACGACAGATTCACCGCCGTTGGACGAGTTGCCAGAAGACTCTCGACCGCCGCGGCGATCGCCTCATCCGAGGGATCTTCGTGAATAGCCAGGCACAGGCCATACGCCGCGGTGGCCCCTACGAGTGGAGCCCCGCGCACACGCATGAAAGCGATGGCGCGCGCCGTCTGTTCAACGGAGGTCAGCCGCTCAAGGCGAAACTCGTGCGGAAGGAGCGTCTGGTCGATGATCACCACAGACCACCCGTCCTCGCCGAGAGAAATCGTCCGACGCTGCACGTCTGCTTGTCGGATAACGGCTACTCGGTCCGCCGCATGGCTTCAGCGAGTTCCTGAGCCAACTCCTGCGAAGGCAGCAGGTCTGCAGCCGGAAGACGGACGAGCAGGTCAGCCCACTTCTGATCCTGGGCATATGCTCGCCGCAGGTAGGGGATCGCATCCTCCGGCGTATCGGTCGACGCCAGCGTAACTCCGACCCAGAATGGAGCCTCGCCGTTGGTGGCCTCATCCGGGACGAGCTCCATTGCGCGGCTGTAGGCGCTCATCGCCTTCTGCAGATCGCCCTCCGTTACCCAACCATCTCCTTCGTTCAGTTTGAGATAGGCCCGCTGCAACTGCACCAGTCGCCGCAGTTCGGCGACGGGCGTGGGGTGGTCTTCAATCCTAAGATCGAAGCGTCGATCCACCCACGGCTTTCCGGTCGCCTCTCCTGCCACCACCAACAGGGCTGCCGACTGTCGGCCGCGAATGTCCCCGCCCTCCGCCTGCGCGGCCTCCAGCGCGGCCAGCAGACGCTCCGCCAGGTCTCCACCCGAGTTCTCGTAGGCCTCGGCCATCGCGTCCCACACCGTAGACTTCTCCATCAGGTTGGCCTGCACCGAGTAGCCGTCTCCGAGCCGATGTCCGGCGGCCTGTATGGCGCGCGAGCCGGTGTGCGCCGCCACAAGCCCGGTGGCGTCGATCATGGCCACCTGGCGAACCGCCTCACCCGCGTCAGTTGAGACAAGAGCACTAAGGGCCTCGGGGGCGGTACGGCCGTGGCGCATCAGCTGCAGGCCCAGCGGACCGTACGAGGGCTCGATGAAGGACTGCGTCGCCACCGCGCCGACACCCGCTTCGGCCCACGGCACGATGGCTCCGACCGAGAACCAGTGCGACTGAACCGCCACCCCGAACTCACCCGTTATCGAGTCCCGGGCGACGATAGAATAGGTCGCAACCGGTCTCTGGGTCGATATTTCCTGGGCAGCGGCAAGCGCCGGCATTAAGGATGCGATCGCCAGCATCGCCATTGTATGTAGCATTTGAGTATGTCTCCTGAATGTCAGGTGGTTCGTAGCAGCATCCCCGGAGCGTACCCGGGGCGTGACTCGAAACCGAAGCGCCGGTAAAATTCCGCTGTTCCACGGGCGCTGAACAGAAGTACGTCCCGGATCCCCGCCTCGACGCATTCCCAAAGAAGATAGCGTACGATCTCGCCTCCAATTCCCTCCCGCTGGCGAGCGGGGAGAACGATGACGTCAAACATCACCGCGTACAGGACGCCATCTGAAAGCAGGCGCCCGAATCCGACAAGCGCCTCTCCATCGTAGGCGGACATCGCGCGCCAACTCTTCCCGACCGCTTGCTTCAGCTGGCTGGCGGAAAGGTCATACATCTCGTTCCAGCCGGTGCTCTCGAACAGGGCAAGGTACGATTCCGCGTCCGGCTTCTCCGCAACATAACGGAGGGTCATTAATGCTCTCCTTTGACTGGGTTCACACAATAGCGGCGGCGAGTGGCGAATTCGCAAACTGAGGACGGGCCGGCGTATTTTGACACCATGGTCAATGAGCGGTGCGAGCACGTGCGTGGCTAGAGGCCTGCCGGCAGGCTCGTTGAGGCGCGCGCTCGAGGTATACTACCTGGCCACACCGCTGTTCTTTCTCATGGACCTGGTGTGGCGCGCGCCTATTCGAGTCGCCGGCATCGAGAACCAGTCTTGGAGATACGCGTATTACGCCGCGCTCGTCGGGTTCGTGGTTTTGGGCAGGGCGTGGCCAATGCTGCGGCCCTTGATCGGGCTGACTGAAGTATCAAGCTCAACGAGCGTACACTAGGCAAATGGAGACGGAGGTGAAGAGGTGAATAGTTCTATCGCGACTGAGATCGAGCTTGATCAACCGCAAGAAGAGGCTGTCGGCACCGTCGAACAGGCACTCGCCGGAGAGGGGTTCGGTGTCCTCACGCGGATAGATCTGGACAAGGCGTTCGAGGAGAAGTTGGGCGAGAGTTTTCGGCCGTACGCGATCCTGGGAGCCTGCAATCCCAGCCTGGCGCTGAGAGCTGTCAACGCGGAACCCGAGATCGGCCTTCTGCTGGCGTGCAACGTGACAGTGGAAGCCGTATCCGAGACGAAATCGAAGGTGCGGATCATCGATCCGGGCGCCATGCTGAGTTTTGGCAATCTGGGAGATAACCCGGCCGTGGGAGAGGTTGCGGCCGAGGCTAGCGAAAAGCTACAACGAGTAGCCGCTTCGCTTCAGAGAAACCGATGATGGAGAAAAGCATCATGCCGCACCACAAATCAAGGCGCGTGTTCAGCATAACGCTGGTATCGATATTCGCGGCTGTCGGCTCGGCGTGCGGACAGGATCAGGCGCCGGCAGCGAGCATCGAGGCATCCGAGCTTGCGAGCCGTATCGATGACGGCACGGCTCCCTTTCTGCTCGATGTACGAACGCCGGCTGAGTACGCCGAGGGCCATGTCACGGGCGCGGTCAACATCCCGCATACCGAACTGGCGGACCGTCTGGGAGAGCTGGATTTTGGCCTCTCCGAGGAGCTCGTCGTGTACTGCCGCTCCGGGAGGCGGGCCGCGGTGGCTGAGTCGATCCTGGCCGAGGCCGGTTTTACAGGCGTCCGGGACCTGGAGGGTCATATTAGTGGTTGGCAGGCGGCGGAATTACCTCTTGTAACGGGCGTTGAGGAGAGCCCCGCGGAGGAGAGCCCCGCGCCTGAGAGTGCTGAACCGGCAGGGACCAGTGCTGGGTAACAGGCCGATGGAGGAGTGGATAGCGCAGTACGCCACGAGCCACCAGAATCCGGTTAATCGGTTTTTCCATACGATGGGCATTCCGATGATCGCCGTATCGATACTGATGCTGGTGGCATCTGTCTTCGTGGCCGGTCTATGGCCCTTCGCACTAGGCCTGTTCGTACTCGGTTGGATCTTCCAGCTAGTGGGGCATGCCTTCGAGGGCAAACCGCCCGAGTTCTTGAAAGACTGGCGTTTTCTGTTCGTCGGTCTTCGGTGGTGGTTCGCCAAGATCCGCGGCCGAGTTTAGGAGCTGTGCGCTGCCTGGAAGTCTCCGTTAACGGAAAGCCGTATTGCCGGGCTGGAGTGGGCGAGACCGGAGTTGTAAGCGCCTTCGTCAACTGGGCGAAGTTTCTGCCGATCCAGGAAGGCGAGGAATCGCTTCCGGTACCGCCTGATTCCACGACGCTGTCCGTGTCTGGTATCGTCGACGAACCGCGAGCCTACATACACTGGAGAGAGGTTGCGCATTGTCTTCAGCCCGGTGACACGGTGACGATCCGAGTGGTCGATTCCGATGAGCCGGATCCCTATGTCGTCACGCCGACACTTCCGGAGCCCGAGGACCTGTAAGCGCCCGTTTGCTCCGTCCATTGAACCACTGCCGTCATCCCGGCGACCTACAAGCAAATCATGGCACGAGAACGCGAAGATGTCCTGGACGAACTTCTGGTGCTGCGCTGTCAGGGTGGCGACGAGCGAGCGCTGGAAATGTTGGTTCAGAGGTGGAATGGCCGCATCCTCGCATACTCGGCGCGGCTAACAGGCTCATCGCAGGCGGCTCCCGATGTTACGCAGGAGGTCTGGATGGCGGTCGTGCGAGGAATCCGCCGCCTCGGCGACCCGGCCCGGTTTCGTGGTTGGCTGTTCCGTATCGCGGCCCACAAGTGTGCGGACTGGGTACGCGCCCAGCAGAGGGGCCGGCGGGTCCTGGAGGCTGCCGCGGTTGAGCGGGTGGCAGTGCCAGCGCCGGGATCGAGGGAAGACTCCGATCCCAGGCTCACGCTGCTTCGGGATGCGCTGCAGAAGCTGCCGGATAACCGGCGAACGATTCTGGCCATGTTCTATCTGGAAGAGATGTCCGTGAAGCAAATCAGCAGTGTGCTGTCGGTTCCGGCCGGTACAGTGAAATCGAGACTGTTCCATGCCCGGACCGCCCTGAAGGAAAAGTTGGAGGAGGGATCATGAAGCCAAGCAATGAAAACATCGATGTGCTAATTCGGGAGGCGCTGGGACAGGAAGATGCCGAACTATTCGAGCAGCTCGGCGAGCAGTCGCTCCTTCAGAAGCAGATTCAAGTGTTCCGCAGCCAGAGCGCCTGGATGACAGCTGGCATGCTGATCGTCGGGATCGCCTTCATGGCGCTAGGTATCTACGCCGCGATCCGTCTCTACCATGCTCCTGACATGCGCGAGATGATCATCTGGCTCGCCGTGTTCTTCTTCTCCTATACCACAATACTTGGGATGAAGCTGTGGGACTGGATGGAAATCGAACGGGCCAGCGTGACCAGGGAGATCAAACGCCTCGAGCTGAGAATCGCCCAGCTCGCCAGCGCGCTGCGCGAGACCGGGAGCACCGACTGACGCCTCGACTCAGGCGCAGGAGGCACGCGCGGGCGATCGGCGCGGGCGGGGGCGGAGAGCTACTCGTCCCGGTGAACGGTTTCCATTGAGAACGCCGGCAGGCATACCGCCACGTATTCAGCACCAGCGGGGTCCGGAGTGCTGTAGCGAACCCACTCCCCTGCTTTAGTTACGACCGCCTGTCCGGCACGTACGTCGAGCGCACCGGAGTCATGCTCCACATGCAGGGTCCCGGCCAGTACCAGGGTGATTTCTTCGAACTCGGGACGCTGGCCGGGTTCTACCCATCCTCCCGGTGCGACCATACGGGCTACGCTCACCGATTCGTGGCCCGAGTTTATCCGACCAGCGTACTCCTCGATTTGTTTCGGCTTGTTTCCCGGCGCCTCGATGAGCGTCGGGTGTGCGATAAGTGTCGGCATGCTCAGCCTCGTCAGCTTGAGCGGACGAAAGCCGCGATCAGGCCCGCCTCCTCCTCAACACCATCACCATCAAAATCAAATTCCGTGACGCCGTTCAGGCTCATCGCATTTCCGTTCAGTTGGAAGAAGAACTCGTCCTCGACCGTCTCTCCGTCGAATAGTAGAAGAAGAAAGTCTTCGTCTTCTTCATCGAAGTGCATCGTTCCCGAGCTGGAGCTGGAGGAGCCGTCCAAGGGAAAGTCGGCCTGCAAGGTGAACTGTCCATTCGACTGAATGGTCAATACCGCGGTACCGCCATCGGCTATGGGGTCAACAGTGACCTCCAATCCCGTTGTTCCAGTCTCCGCAAACACCATCGAGGCCGCGTTCCAGGTTCCGGCGATGTCCGAAATGCTTATCCCGCCCGGGCCGGTAGCGTCGCCGCCACAACTGGCGGAAACCAACACGGCGAGAAGGAATATAGGAGATGTTAGGCGCTTCATGTAAGCCTCCGGAAAGTGGAAAAGAACTGGCCGAGAATATCGGTGCACATCCGCCTCATGAACAAGTACGTCAAACGGCCCGTGTCGTTCCCGGCTCCGGAAAGCAACTCGCACACGGTCCGGAACTTGCCAGCCTGTGGTTGTGGGGTCGGGTGGCTTGGCGAGAGTGAGCCGAACGGGAGACAGGATGAATCTGGATTTGGTGCGACGAGTTCTGAGGCTGTTTGGCGGGGGTTCCGCCCAGGTTACTAATCACGAACCTGAGGTGGTGCACCGCGTCTCAGAATCGTTTCGGGTTACAGATCCCGCTACCGGCAGAGTGCATACCTATTCCGACCGCAACGAACTCCCGGATTCCCTGAAACAGGCGCTCGAGCAAAGCGGGCAGACCGTGGGCGAAGCGACCTCGAAGGTCGGAACGCAGCGCGAGTTCCATATCGCGGATGGCGACGGAAGCGTCCGCGTCTATTACAGCCTGACCGAGATGCCCCCCGACATACGCCGCCTGTTCGACTAGAAGCTACTTCCAGTGGCCGGGTGCCCAGTACCAACCGCGTCCGTGCTTCTTCCAGCGTCCCGCAGCCCACTTGTTGCCCTTCGGCTTCACATTCCAGTGTCCGCCCAGCCAGACGTACTTTCGGCCGTTCCAGTTGTAATGGCCCGGAATCCAGACAGCTTTCTTGACTGGTCGAGGCGGGCGGGCCTCATGTCGCGCGGCAGGTGGGGCGGTACGGACGTACACGGCGGAGCTCGACGGCCCTGCGGCCACTACCACAGCCGTGCGGCGCGGCGCACAAGCCGTTGTCGTAACAGATAATACGAACATCGCCACGGCCGCCAACGGCGCCGTTCGAAGTGCTGTTCTATTCACGTTGACCTCCCAGTCAGCGGTTCAGCGGAAAAGCCCTGCAACTTGCAGGCCTTTCTCATTATTCCCCTGTTCTGACGGTCTAGAGACGACTGGCGCGCTGCGGAGGTAACCTAGGAGAGCCCTAGCATATCGTTAAGCACACGCTTTCGGAGTCGGCGGGATCGCATTACTTGGGGCAGGACGCGCTCACGGAACTGTTGTGCGATCCACCCGGCGGAGGTGACGGCGTTCGTGCGTCGCTTGATACCGCGTATAGCCTCCCGGGCGTTCGAGTGGCGCCCGGGCGAGTAGAGATAGGTTTGACCGCTGTCCATCAGGCGAACCAGTTCGGCCGCGTCTTCGATGCCCATGTTCATGCCGCGGGCGCCCAAGGGAGAGTGAAGATGGGCCGCATCTCCCGCCAGGAAGACCCGCCCCACCTGAAAGGTCTCGGCCAGTCTGTGGCTCACGGTAAAATCCGAACTCCAGAGCACCTCGGTTATTCTTGAATCCGTGGGAAGTCGGTCGAGAACATCGGGTCTGTTGCTGGCGACCCTGTACACGCCGTCCCGAATTCGCAACATGAACAAGAGGGCGCTCCGGCCCAGGCGAACGAACACTGGATCGATCGGCGCCATGTCCAGGCGCACGTCGGCCAGACTCCAATCCCCTTTCATCCTGTCCCCGGGAAATCCGATGTGCAATTCGCGTCTGGCCGTGCTGTGAGCTCCGTCCGCCCCAACTACCTGGGGAACGACAAGGCTCTCGGTCGCGGTGTCACCGGCCAGCAAGACCCTCACCCCTTCTGGGAGCAGATCGATTCGCTGAAGCACGAGGCCACGCTCGACCTGCACGCCCAGCTCCGACAGCCGGTTCTCGAGGATATCTTCTGTCTCCGATTGCGGCAGACTCAGCATGAAGTTGTAGCGGTGATCGATTTCGCCAAAGTCGATCGAGAACAGTTTCTCTTCGTCAGACCAAACCTCTACCCCGGGAATCCTCCGGCCGCGCTCAAGCAGGCGCTCGGATACGCCAGCCGCCTCGAGCAGTTCGAGAGTTCTCGGATTTACGCCGAGGGCCTTGGAGAACTGGGAGCGCTCCGGCTTGGCCTCGATTATCCGTACGGATCGGCCCCGACGAGCCAGTTCAATGGCTGCCGTCAGGCCGGCGGGACCCGCCCCGACTACAAGCGT
>JBDLJJ010000106.1:0-9766 GCA_039714435.1 Gemmatimonadota bacterium
CCCTTATTCTACATCCCGCAGCACCCTATTCTATCAACACATTCAAGTCGTTATCAGCACAATACTTACTTACTAGTATAGGCTATACTAGTGTCTTGAACCGGACTCTTTGAGTCCCTAAGTGACTATAAAATAGAAGTTTATGGGCTTAGAGTAGGTTTTTGTCGTAGAAAGAGGCGTATAGGGTCTACGACGAGATACTGCTAGCGCTAAGCGATCTGAAACTCCGCACTGGCCAGAGCGAGGGCGAACAAGTTGTCTTCGTCGGTCTGCCACCCGACGAGATTCAGTCGGGCCGGCGCCAGAAGTTGCTCGACGGACTCGCGAGTGTATTTGTGGCTGAGTTCGGTGCGGACGGTCTCCCCTTCAGCAAAATCAATCTCCAGGTCGATCCCCGGCAGGGTGACGCGCTGAGCCCGTAGCGAAACCAGGTGCATCTCGATCCGGCTCTCGGCTTCATTGTAGAAAGCCCGGTGCCGAAAGCTCTCGAGGTCGAAGTTCGCATCGAGCTCACGGTTCAGAACGCGCAGAATATTGAGGTTGAATTCCGCCGTGACGCCCGCGGCGTCGTTGTAAGCCGCTTCCAGCCTGGCGCGATCCTTGATCAGGTCGAATCCGATCAGAAACCCTTCACCGGGCGACATGCGGGCGGCCACGCTGCTAAGAAACTCGGACACAACATCCGGTTCGAAATTGCCGATTGTGGAGCCCAGAAAGGCCAGCAGCCTGCTTTCGCGGGGAAACGGAAGCTCGTGCGGATGCTCAAAGTCGCCGATTACACCCTCCACCACGAGTCCGGGATAGTCGGCAATCAGCGCCTCGGCCGCGGCCCGCACAGCGTCCTCGCTGACATCCAGGGGGCCATACCCATACAGCAGGCCGGCATCCCGAAGCGCATCCAGGAGAACACGGGTCTTGTACGAACTCCCCGACCCGAACTCGACCAGCACCCTGGGGCGAAGCCGCTCGACCAGACCCGTCGCGCAGCGCTCCAGAATCCGTTTCTCGGTCGTGGTCTGATAGTACTCTGGCTGCTCGGTGATCTGTTCGAATAGATCCGAGCCCCTCGCGTCGTAAAAATACTTGGGTGAAAGCGTCTTGGGGAAAGCGGCTAATCCGGCCCGAGCATCGGCGGCCAGGTCGAACGGTGTATCGTGGTGCTCCAGCGTCTCGTGAAGAACAATGCTGCCGTCCGCGCCGCCGCTCATGCTGCCGCTCATGCTGCCGTCCACGCTGTGGTGCGCGCTGCTGTCCACGCTGTCGTGAGCCATCAAACGTCCTTCGCCAACCGAATTCCGGAGAAGATCTGGCGCCGCTTCGGATAGTCCCAGTTGCGGACCGTATTCCGAGCCACGCTGGGGCGAGTGGCCCAGGAACCGCCCCGCAGAACGCGGTAATCGTCACCGAAAAACACTTCAGAGTACTCGGCGTACGGGAACGATTCGAACCCGCTGTAACCAGTGAAAGTATCTGACGTCCATTCCCAGACGTCTCCCATCATCTGCTCAAACCCGAGGGCGCTCGCTCCGGCAGAATATGCGCCGAGCGGGGCCACCCCGAAGCCCAACTGGTCGAGGTTAGCGAGATCGACATCCGGCCAGGCGCTCCCCCACGGATATCGCCTGGACTGTCCGGCCTCCGGGTCCCAGGCCGCGGCCTTCTCCCATTCCGTCTCCGAAGGGAGCCGGCAGTCTCTATATCGAGCGTAGGCGTCCGCCTCGTACCAGCACACATGAATCACCGGATGGTCGAGCCGCAGGGCCTCGAGCCCCAGCGACGTGCGGCGAGACCAGCCCCTGCCCTCTGCCTCATCCGATTCGTCAGGCTGCCAGAAGAGCGGCGCCACGAGACCCTCGCTCTCCTTCCACTCCCACCCCTCGTCGGTCCAAAGAGCGCGATCGGCGTAGCCGCCGTCCCGCATGAATTCCAGGTAGTCCGCGTTGCTCACCGGATAGCGGGCCAACTCGAATTCGGCCACCTCGACAGCCTGGCGGGGACGCTCGTTGTCATACGTGAACCCGCCCGGCAGAGCGCCCAGGTCGAACGGTCCGCCCGGCACTCTGATCCTCTCGCGGGCCGCCTGTCCGGAGACGATTATATCGGGCTCTGGAAGAGGCAGGCGCTCCGCCGGTTCGTATGGCTCGCTCTCCATGAGCTGTATGGTCTGAAGGATCGTTTCCTGGTGCTGTGCCTCGTGCTGCCGAACCATGCCGTAGACGAACCCGTCCTGGAGCAGACGGTTGGCCGCTGTCAGGTCGATGGATTCGAGCCGGGCCAGGGATACATCCCGGATGGCTGCCATATGAGCCGCGGCCGTTCGTCCGTCGGGTAGATCCAGAGCACCGCGCTCGGATCGGGGGGTGCGAAACGCGTCGTAGGTTTCCTCCAGGCCCGACTCGTCCAGACCCGACTCGTCCGATGCCTCGCCCAGGCTCTCCACGAGCCACAAGTCCTCGAAAGCGGCGATGTGTCCCAGATCCCACACTATGGGGCTCATGAGGGGACTGTGCTGGCGTGTGAGCGCGTCCGCACTGAGCGGGGCCGTGAGCTGCAGGGTGCGTTCACGGACCGACTCCAGGGCCTGCCGGATGGCGCTCACAGGTGTACTCGGTTCTCTCTGATGGTCATCTCCTTTTGCCGGCCGCTCGTGAATGGACAGGCCCGGAGCCCCGGAACCTACCTGAGAGCATGGGCCCAGCAAAGACCCGCATAGTCGGCCCTTTCGCGTGTACCTCTGGACGACCGGTGAATGTTAGAATAGGAACGTGGCGATTGATGAAATCGATCCAGCCACACGTCCGGGAGACGATCATGAACGTACCGATGGCGGCGACCGCTATGGCGGCGGCGTGGAGTTTCATGCTACCAGAACTGGGGCCAGCGCAGGTCGCCACGCCTGATTTCAAGTTGGCTGGAGATTGGCAGGGGACGCTTTATGTACAAGGCACGGAGCTGCCCCTGGTCTTTCACTTCCTGGAGAGCGAGGACGGTACGATGTCGGGCAGCCTCGACAGCCCAGCCCAGGGAGCCACGGGGCTTCCGATCAGCGAGGTTGCCATTCGCGGAGACACTCTCGTCGTCGAAGTATCGAGCGTCGGAGGCCAGTACCAGGCCCTTCGGGACGGAGACCGGTTCACGGGTAAGTGGCGCCAGGGCGCGACAACTCTGCCGCTGGACCTGATCCGCGTTCCGGCAGGCGAATCGGCGTTCGTGTTCGTGCGCCCCCAGCATCCGACGGAGCCGTATCCGTACCAGTCACGCGAGGTGGAATTTGACAACGTGGCGGCCGGCATTAGGCTGGCGGGCACTCTGACCCTACCCGCCACAGGGCGAGGCCTTCCCGGGGTGATCCTGATCTCGGGGTCAGGTCCGCAGGATCGCGATGAAACGGTATTCGGCCACAGGCCATTCCTCGTGCTGGCCGACCATCTCACCAGATCGGGGATCGCCGTCCTGCGCTTTGACGACCGGGGCGTCGGCCGGTCCTCGGGCGATTTCTCCGCCGCTACGACCGAGGACTTCGCTTCGGACGTCGAGGCGGCCCTGGATTATCTGGCCGGGCGGCCGGAAGTGAATGCGGCCGCTATCGGTTTGATCGGGCACAGTGAGGGTGGGCTCGTGGCACCGATGGTAGCCGCTGAGTCAGAGCGCGTGGCCTTCGTGGTACTATTGGCCGGACCGGGAACACCCGGCGATCGCATTCTCATCAACCAGGCAGAGCTAATTGCCAGGGCCAGCGGCCTGAGCGAGGAAGCGGCCCAGAGCGTGCGAATCCGACAGAAGGAGATCCTGGAGGCTGTGACCCGGGGTACCGAGCAAACTGAATTGGAGGCGCTGCTGCGCAAGCACATGCAGGACCAACTGGCTGGTCTGACAGACGAAGAGAAGGACGCGAGAATCCAGACTCAGCTGGCCGCCCTGTCCTCACCGTGGTTTCGCTATTTCCTGGCCTACGACCCGGTACCGGCGCTCCGAAAGGTTCGCGTTCCGGTGCTGGCACTTACCGGAGAGCTGGACCTGCAAGTGCCATACGAGGAGAATCTGTCGCAGATCGAGGAGGCCCTGGTTTCGGGAGGAAACCCGGACGTAACGGTAGTAAGCCTGGCCGGGCACAATCACCTCCTGCAGGAAGCGAAAACAGGACTGCCCGCGGAGTACGCTCAGATCGAGCAGACGATATCCCCCACGGCGCTTGACCTCGTTTCGTCCTGGATCCTGGAGCGAGTTCACTGACGTCCGGCCCAGGGATCGATACCGCGAGCCGGGGATGGAGCGTCGAGTTTGACGAGGTGTCAGTCCGGCTGGGAACGACGGACGCGCTCCACAGGCTGAGTCTGGCGATCGCCCCTGGCGAGACCCTGGTCCTCCTCGGTCCCAGCGGCTCCGGCAAATCAACGGCGCTTCGTCTCGTCAATGCTCTTCTTCGCCCCACCAGCGGTGCGGTCATTGTCGACGGGCGCGACGTCAGCGCGTGGGATCCGATCGAGCTTCGCCGGCAGATGGGGTATGTGATTCAGGAAGTCGGACTACTGCCGCACATGACTGTGGCCCGAAACGTGGGACTGGTACCGGAACTTCTCGGTTGGCCAGAGGCGACGCGGGAGATCCGAGTCGCCGAACTGCTGAGCCGCGTCGGACTGCCCGAGCCCGAATTGCATGGCCGCTATCCACGGGAACTGTCCGGAGGGCAGCGGCAGCGGGTAGGCATCGCCAGAGCGCTGGCCGCGGACCCACCCGTACTCCTGTGCGACGAGCCGTTCGGAGCCCTCGATCCGGTGCTGCGCAGACAACTGCAGGACGAGTTCCGCATCCTCAGCGCCCAGCTGGGCAAGACGCTTCTGTTCGTGACGCACGACGTGCGCGAGGCTCTGGCCCTGGGAACCCGAATCGCGCTCCTGGAGAAGGGCCAGCTGCGCTTCCTCGGCTCGCCGGAGGAGCTTCGCGTCTCGGACGTTCCTATCGCGCGGGAGTTCGCGCGTGGAATCAACAACGTCCCGATCTAAATGGGCTTCATCGAGTATCTCGTGGGGATCCGGAGCGAACTGCTGCTACGTACATGGGAGCACATTCTGCTGGTGGCCGGCTCGACCGCGATCGCCGTCACGATCGGAGTCCCGCTGGGCATCCTGTTGACCAGGCGCGCCGGACTTCGGGGAGGCATTCTGGGAAGTGCTAACGTGCTTCAGACCATCCCCAGCCTGGCGCTCCTGGGGCTGCTCATCCCACTCCCCCTGGTCGGAGGGATCGGCGCAACGCCTGCGGTCGTGGCTCTGGTAGCCTACGCCCTGCTGCCCATTATCCGGAACACGTACGAGGGTATTCGCAGCATCGACCCGGCCGTGCGCGAGGCCGCTCTGGCTATGGGCATGACGGACCGCCAACTGCTGCGACGGGTGGAACTACCTCTGGCCCTCGGCATGATCATGGGAGGCGTGCGCCTGGCCACGGTGATCGGAATCGGTGTCGCTACCGTAGCGGCGGCCATCGGAGCCGGCGGCCTGGGCGTATTCATCTTTCAGGGCCTGGCCATGGTGAACAACGAAGTCATCCTGTCCGGGGCGATTCCCGCCGCTCTGCTCGCCCTTGCGGCGGATGGCGGCCTCGGTGCTCTGGAGCGGCGCTGGTCCCGGTGGCGCAGCTGATGCGGGTGGCCGGGATTGGGATCGTGAGAATCGTGGGACTCATGGCCCTGGCCGCGACGCTGACGGCATGCGAGGCGGCCCCGCCAACACTGACGATCGGCTCCAAGAACTTCACCGAGCAGGATCTACTGGGCGAGCTGGTCGCGCGTTGGATCGAATCTACGACAGACATCGAGGTCGAACGGCGCCTGCACCTGGGCGGGACATTCATCTGCCACCAGGCGATGCTGAGCGGCGACATCGATATGTATGTCGAATACACCGGGACGGCGCTCGCGGCGATCCTGGAACTAGATGAACCCCGCACGCCCAGCGGAGTCCTGGAGACTGTGAGGCGTGAATACGGCGACCGATTCGGCCTGGTCTGGACCGAACCGCTGGGATTCGAGAACACGTTCGCGATTCTCGTTCGTGCCTCAATGGCCGATTCTCTTCAGCTGAGCAGGCTCTCACAGGCTGCGGCGCACACACCGGATTGGACGCCTGGCTTCGGGTTCGAGTTCGTCGAAAGAGCGGACGGGCTGCCTGGCTTGAGTGCGGCCTACGGCATCCAGTTCGGGGCTGCGCCCCGGGTTATGGACCTGGGTCTGACGTACCGGGCACTGGCGGCGGGAGACGTGGATCTGATCGCCGGCAATTCGACTGACGGACAGATCGAGTTGCTGCGTCTCAGAATGCTGGAGGACGACCGGTCCTACTTTCCGCCCTACTTCGCGGCGCCCCTGGTTCGGCAGGACGCTCTGGCTCGCTTCCCTGAACTTCGGGCCGCCCTCCGCGACCTCGGCGGCCGCATCTCGACGCACGAAATGAGGCGGCTCAATGCGGCTGTCGACGTAGAGGGCCGGGATTACCGCCAAGTGGCGGAAGAGTGGGTGAAACACAACGCACCGATTGGAAATGGCGGCCGGAATCCTTAAGTTACACGAATCTTCAACATGAACACTGATCACGTTTTCGGACGATATAGGACATGAGCGACGAACGGAATCAGACGGAGAGCGGGTCCCAGGGCAGAGTCCACGTGAGCGAGGCCGAGGCTCGCAAGGTAGCCGAAGGCGCCCGCGAGAGCCGCTGGGGTGGAGCGACGTTTCTGAGGGATCTTTTTCTGGGCGACTTCCGGCTCGATCTGGTCCACCCCTACCCCGACCCGAAGGACTTTATCGGCGACCGCTGCCGCCAGTTTCTGGAAGAGATGAGCGCCTTCCTGCGTACCGAAGTGGACTCCGAAAAGATCGACCGTGAGCGGAAGATTCCACCGGCCGTCATCGACCGTCTGAAGGCCATGGGAGCCTTCGGCCTCAAGATTCCGCAGGAGTACGGGGGCCACGGGTTCAATCAGACCGAGTACAACCAGGTCATGGCGCTCCTGGGGAGCGTGGACGGAAGTCTCGTCGCTCTGCTGTCGGCCCACCAGTCCATTGGTGTTCCGCAGCCGGTGAAGCTGTTCGGCACCCCTGAGCAGAAGAAGGAGTACCTGCCGCGCTGCGCCGCTGGCGCCATCTCCGCCTTCGCACTCACGGAAGACGATGTCGGGTCGGATCCCGCCCGGCTGAGCACCACTGTCGTGCTGAGCGACGACGGCAGCCACTACATCCTCAACGGAGATAAGCTCTGGACTACCAACGGTACCATCGCCGAACTGCTCGTCGTCATGGCGCGCCACCCGGAAAGCAGGAAGATCTCGGGTTTCGTCGTCGAGACGAGCTGGGAAGGTGTGGAGCTGGTTGAGCGCAACCACTTCATGGGCATTCACGGGATCGAGAACGGAAACTTCCGCTTCACGGACGTGAAGGTCCCGGTGGAAAATCTGCTGTGGGGCGAGGGCAAAGGCCTCAAGCTGGCCCTCATCACGCTGAATACGGGCCGGCTGTCGATTCCGGCTGTCGCTGTCGGAACAGGCAAGACCTGCATCCAGATCTGCCGCGAATGGGCGTCTGAGCGCGTTCAGTGGGGGCAGGCTGTCGGGAAACACGAAGCCGTGGCTCAAAAGATCGCCTTCATGGCCTCGCACACATTCGCCATGGAGTCGGTGGCCGAACTTTCGGCCACGATGGTGGACCGCGGCGAGTTCGACATTCGGCTGGAGGCGGCTATGGCCAAGCTGTTCAACACCGAAGTCGGTTGGACGATGGTGGACGAGGCGGTCCAGGTCCGGGGTGGACGAGGCTACGAACGGGCAGACTCGCTCAAGGCCCGCGGCGAAGAGCCGGTTCCGGTCGAGCGCATGCTCAGAGACTTCCGCATCAACCGGATTTTCGAGGGGTCAAGCGAGATCATGCGTCTGTTTATCGCCCGCGAGGCTGTGGACAAGCACCTTCAGGTGGCCGGCGAATTAGTCGAGGGCGACCTGAGCCTGGCCGGAAAGCTGGCTCAGCTGCCCAAGGTCGGCCTGTTCTACGCCCTGTGGTATCCCAAGCAGTGGTTCGGTTTCGATCTCATCGGAGGCGAATTCGGTCCGCTCAAGGGGCACATCCGTTTCGTAAAACGCGCGTCGCGGCGACTGGCGCGGACGGTGTTCCACAAAATGGTCCGGCACGGGGCCGGCCTGCAGAAGAGGCAGATGCTGTTATTCCGCGCCGTGGACATCGGCGCCGAGTTGTTCGCGATAACAGCCACGGCCTGCCGGGCCCAGATGTTCCGACGCACAGGGTCCCCACACGCGGCTGATGCTGTCGAGCTCGCCGACCTGTTCTGCCGCCAGGCCAGACGCCGGATCGAACAGCATTTCCACGATATGTCCCATAACGACGATGTCTTGCTTTACAAGACCGCCCGTAAGGTGCTGGACGGCGGTCACTGCTGGATGGAGGACGGCATCGTGGGAATTCAGAAGGCGTGTGACGGAGCGTTTTCCGACGAACCCGCACGGTCGGCGGCCGAGCAGACAGCTCCGCCGCACGAGCAGCCGGAGGCAGCGACGACCGTCTAGAGGCGGCGACGACCGTCTAGAGGCACTCGGAAACGGGCGCAGCCCTGGCGTCGGCCGGCATCGGCCGGCACCTCAGAACATATCTTTGAGGCGCTCGTAGCCTTTCTTGAGTTCGTCGGCCGCCTTGTCGAGCATCTGGCCGACTTCGTCAATGGTTTCGCTGGCGGCATCGCCGACCGGCGTCATCCGCTGGCGCAGACCCTCGAACCGCTCCTCGAGCTTATCCCACTCGTCCCTGGCCTCCTTGCCGGCCAGGTTCATGCGGACGCGCAGTTCGTCGCGCCGAACCTTCAGGTCTTCGAGAATCTCGTCGGCCCTGCCAGATTTGTCTTGATCGTCAGTCATCGTATTCGTTCCTAGAGAGTTCATGCACAGCTTCGCGTCTAATTGGCTTGCCGCAAACTGGATAGGTGCATTCGTGTACGTAGGCCCGCTACCCGCTGTTTCATCCGCCGCGCCGCCACGCGACCCAGGCGCCGGCGAGCAGGCCCGGAAGGTGAAACAGATTGATATCCGCGGCCTTTATCGTCCACCAGTTGACCGCTCCCGGAAGAAGGCTGGGACCGAAGGCCAGGGCCGCCACGGCGACTCCGACTCCGAAAGCATGTACGTACGGATTGCGTCCCGCCATTCGGGCCGCGCCATACCCGGCCACAGCGTGCGCCGACAGCCCGGCGCCCCAGATGACTCCGGCATAAACAGGCCCGGTAAGCCCGCGGCCCGACAGGCTCAAGGCCTCGAATGTGTAGCTGACAGCGAAACTCGCTCCGAACAGCACGATTACACCTATCAGGACAGCCGCCACGCTCCTCATAAGATACAAGAATGGCCCTCCCGGCTCCACAGTCAACACGGCCTTGCCTCCACAGCGTCCTGAGCCCACACTGCTTTCCATGCGGCATGCCATCCTTGCGGACATGATTCTCGTTTCTCATCTGGCGTTTACGCTTTTCGTCGTCCTGGGCGGCATTCTGATATTCCGTTTCCCCGCCGTCGCCTGGGTCCACCTGCCGATGGCGGCCTACGGCATTCTGATCGAGATTTTCAGTTGGACTTGTCCCCTGACACCGCTGGAGCAAAGCCTGCGGCGTCTGGCGGGGCAGGAGGGCTACGAGGGCGGGTTCATCGACCACTATCTGGGCGGCATCCTGTATCCGGCCAACTACCCGTCGGTTCACCTCTGGCTGGCTGCAGG
>JBDLJJ010000107.1:0-9649 GCA_039714435.1 Gemmatimonadota bacterium
GGCCGTCACTCAATTGGAGAAGGCCCGGCTCGGAGTCGTGACGGCCCAGATGCGGCGCGTAGCTGAGCGAGAGGGGCATCTTTCGGCCGAGCAGGTCCGGGACGAGGTCGCCGCTGGCCGGATGATCATTCCCGCCAACCGCGTTCACCTGGGCTACGGGCTCGACCCCATGGCCATCGGGCGGGCCTCGGCCACCAAGGTGAACGCCAACATGGGCGCCTCCCCAGTCAGCAGCGGGACTGAGATGGAAGTCGAGAAGCTGCGCTGGGCCGAGCGCTGGGGCGCTGACACGGTCATGGATCTGTCCACGGGTGGAGACCTGGACGCCTGCCGGGAAGCGATCTTGCAGAACTCGACTGTTCCCATCGGCACCGTCCCCATCTACTCGATGATTATCGGCCGGCGGCTTGAAGATCTGTCGCCGCAGGTGATTCTCGACACGCTGGAGCATCAGGCCCGGCAAGGAGTGGACTACTTCACTATCCACGCCGGTGTGCTCAGGGAGCACCTGCCTCTGATCCAGGACCGGCTGATCGGAATCGTCTCGCGTGGCGGTTCGCTGCTGGCCAAGTGGATGCTCGTACACGGCAAGCAGAATCCGATGTACGAGCTGTTCGACGATATCTGCGACATCATGCGCGAGTACGACGTCAGCTTCTCGCTCGGGGACGGCCTCAGGCCGGGTGGGCTGGCCGATGCGACGGATGCGGCTCAATTGGCTGAACTCGACACCCTGGGTGAGCTGACGGAGCGGGCCTGGGCCAAGGGCTGCCAGGTCATGGTAGAAGGCCCCGGCCACGTGCCCTTCGATCAGATCGAATACAACATGAAGGTGCAGCGGACTGTGTGTCACGGTGCTCCGTTCTACGTGCTCGGCCCGCTCGTGACGGACGTATTTCCGGGCTACGACCATATCACCAGTTGTATCGGCGCCACCGCGGCGGCCTATCACGGCGCTTCGATGCTGTGCTACGTCACACCCAAGGAACACCTGGGCCTGCCCAAGAGGGAAGACGTGAAGCAGGGCTGCGTGGCGTACAAGATCGCGGCCCATGCCGCGGATGTGGCGCTCGGCATTCCGGGCAGCCGGGACTGGGACGATGAACTCACTAAAGCCAGGGCCGCCCTGAACTGGGAGCGGCATTTCGAGCTGAGTTTCGACCCGGACACCGCACGCGCCCTGCACGACGAGGACCTGGACGTAGACACGGACTTCTGTGCCATGTGCGGGCACGACTGGTGCAGTGTGCGGATCAGTAAGGAGATCAAGGAGTTCGCTTCGGGGAAATCCGATGAATACGCCTGGGATAAAGCGGCGCGCAGCGGAGCGCTGACCGCGGAGCAGGCTGATATCCTGGAGCGCCGGGGAGTGCTTTCTCCGGAGGAAGTGCACCGCCTGGCCAGCAAGACGCGGGGTGCGGTGGCCGAGAGCGGAATGGCCGCTTGTCATAGCGACGCGGTTTCGGATCCGGAGAGCGCCCAGGCCATTCAAGAAACGGCAATGCAGGATCAGGTCCTGCAAGAACTGACCGCCGCCGAATCGGCGCGCTAGAGAGGAGCTTCTACCGTGCTCAAACTGGAGAACCGCCGTACCCGGATCGCGGGCGGCCTGTTGGCATTGGCCGGCTGGCTGTCAACCGCGCCCCAGGCCGCGGCCCAGGAAGCTCCCACGCCCGGAGTCTATCGGGCTACGCTTTCGTGTCAGCCGGAGGGCGAGGCGGAGGACTGCACGGCGCGTGACATTCTTGTGGCGATTTATGCCGATTCCAGTTTCGCGTACGTGGACAAGGCTGTTGATCAGCCGATCTCGGCCGAAGCGATTCAGTTCGGCGGTTGGACCGGAGACGCGCGGCGCGTGACCTTGGGCTTCAGCACGGCCCGGGGGCGCCGGTCCAGACCTGATCTCCTGCTGTGGCGCGAAGACACGGCTCTGCTGTACCGGGGAACCGAGTTCGGTCCGGCCGGGCTGCGGCTCGAGCGGCAGCACGCGATGGCGGAGGACGCCGTCGCCGGAGTGGCCGGACGGCAGCCTTTCTCCAGGTTCCGGCTCGAGGAACAGCCGAGCGGCACGGACGTTCTGCTCCAGGCCGTCAGTGTCGTAGACGAAAACGTAGCCTGGGTCAGCGGGCACGGCGGTACATACGTGCGAACCACCGATGGCGGCCTCACCTGGACCGCCGGCGTCGTTCCCGGCGCTGACACCCTGGAGTTCCGCGATGTCCACGCTGTGGATGAAAACACGGCATACCTGCTGAGCGCCGGCCCCGGGGACCTGTCCCGCATCTTCAAGACTGAGGACGCCGGCGCCAACTGGTCACTGCAGTGGACGAACGCAGAGCCGGACGGATTCTATGACTGCTTCGATTTCTGGGATGCGGACAACGGCATCGTGTACGGAGACGCGGTCGGGTCGGAGCTTCGCATCCGAACGACATCCGACGGCGGACTGCACTGGGACATGATCCCTCCGCGCCGGCTTCCGGAAGCGCTGGCGGGCGAAGGAGGATTTGCGGCTAGCGGCACGTGCGTCGTGACGGCTCCGGGAGGCCACGCGTGGATAGGAACGGGGGCGGCCGATACGGCCCGGGTGCTTCATACGGCGGACATGGGCCTGACCTGGAGCGCCGTCAACACACCGCTCGTGGCGGGGAGTGCTGCCGGGATTACGTCCGTCGTGTTCGGCCAGGCGCAGAGCGGCCTGGTGTTTGGCGGAGACCTGCGAATCACGGACGACTTCACGGACAACGTCGCCGTATCGCTGGACGGCGGTGGGCGGTGGGTGCTGACTGGCCGCCCGAAGATGCGGGGCGCCATCTACGGCGGCGCCCATGTGCCCGGTGCTCCTACGCCTTCGTTCGTCATCGTCGGACCAGGCGGGGCGGACTTCTCGTCGGACAACGGGACGACATGGTCCAACATCGACCGCCAGGCCTACTGGGCGACCGGAGCCGCGTCAGCGAGCGCCCTGTGGCTGGTAGGCCCGGGAGGCCGCATCGTAAAGGTCACGCTCTTCTAGCTAACTCCGCGCCGAAACGCGCGCGCCGCACCGGAACGGGAGCGCCTCGCCGGAGCGGGAGCGTCGATTCGGCTGCCTCAGGATGGCATCGAGCCGACGAAGTCTTCTCCGCCATCGACTCGAATACAGTTGCCGGTCATCCAGTCTGTGGCGCTGTCGGTCATCGCGACCATGCAGCGTGCCACGTCCTCCGTCGTGGTGAGCCGGCCGTAGGGGTTCTGCCGTTTCGCCTCCTCGATCATATGCTCCGCACCCGGAATTTTCCGCAGGGCGGGCGTGTCGGTTACACCGGCACGGATCGAGTTGGCCGTCACTCCGTGCGGCGCGAGCTCTAGCGCCAGCTGCCGACAGTGCGATTCCAGGGCAGCCTTGGCCGCCGAGACAGCCCCGTAAGAAGGAATCACACGATCTCCCCCGGAACTCGTCATGGCGAAGATGCGGCCACCCCGGCCTAGCAGGCCGCGGAAGATCAGACCCTGCGTCCAGTACACCAGACTGTGGGCCATGACCGAGAGAGTCATGTCCATCTGGTCCTGCGTCAGCGAGCCATCCTGATCCTCCGCCACAAACGGCCTCAGAGTTCCGAAGGCGAGCGAATGCAGCAGCACCCGGATATCTCCGGGCTCGACTGCGGCCGCGATCTCATCCAGGGTAGCATCGCGCTTCTCGGGGCTGGCCGCGTTGATATTGAAGAATCTGGCCGCCGTGCCCGCCGCCTCGATCCGCTGCTTGATCTCTTCGACATGCTGCAGTCCGGCCCGTCGGTCCAGATGGATCCCGTATATGTCATATCCGGCCCGGGCGTACTCCAGGGCCGCAGCCTCGCCAAATCCGCTGGAGGCGCCCAGGATGAGGACAGATCCTCTCCGTGTCTCGCTCACGTGTTTCCTCTCGATGCTGGGTTTGATCGTACGCGGTCGATCCTAACATCCGGTCAGGATGTCAGAAACCACGCGATACCAGTGTAGACCACCGCGGCCATCCCGGCAGCCAGCATGGCCATCGGGATTTGAGTGCGAACGTGGTCCATCAGATCGCTGCCGGTGGACAGCGAAGAAAGGATCGTGGTGTCCGAGATAGGTGAGCACTGGTCACCGAACACACTTCCCCCCACGACCGCCCCGAAACACAACGCCAGGTATGTCGGATCCGGGTAGACCACCCATACGAGAGGCATGGCCACCGGAAAGAACACCGCGAAGGTGCCCCACGACGTGCCGGTCGAGAACGCGATGAACATCGTGAACACCAGCAGGAGGGCCGGCAGAGCCGCCGCTGGCATGCTGTCCCCGAGAGCCTCTACAACGTATGGCGCGGTGCCCAGGGCGTCCGCTACCGACTTCAGGGTCACGGACAGGGCAATCACGATCGCACCGATCGTAACGCCCTTGCAGCCGGAGATGAACCCGTCCATGATGTCGCGCAAGGCCATCCCCTTGGCCAGCGCGATAGCCATCGCTACCAGGACAGCGAGAACGAAGGCCTCGAACACAGGCAGGGATGGGTCTGCGCGGTTCCCCTGGACAAAGAACGTGATGACAAACGGAACGATCACCACACCGAGCAGCGTGCCCATAGGTCCCAGAAAATCGATCAGGCCCGTCCTGTACCCTTCCGGAACCCGCACGTCCGTCAGCTCCTCCGCGGTGAGAGGATCCGACCCCGGACGGTCCAGCTCACCCGTCTCGCGAGCACGCCGGATTGCCTCGCGCATCTGCCGGCCCATGGGAATCGGCACCCGCTCCGAGGCGAGGAGGAACGTCAGCAACACGGCGAATATGGCGTAAAAGTTGAACGGGATGGCACGCCAGAAGAACCGGATCGCTTCCTGGTCGTTGGCCATAACGGGAACGGTTCCGGCTACCAGGCTGGCCACGTAGATCGGCCATACGTTGAACGGGATGAGAGTCGCGGCGGGAGAGCCGGTCGAGTCCACGATATAAGAGAGCTCTTCGTGGGACACCCGCTGCCGGTCCGCCACCGGCCTCACGGTTGCCCCGGTCAGCACCGTGCTGATCGACCCTCCCTGATGAAATACGAGCCCCATGACCCAGGTGAAGAGTTTCGCGGAACGGGGCCCCCTCACTAGCCGGTGGCTGGCGGCGTCCGCGAATAGCCGCGCCCCGCCCGTTCTGGTCCACAAGCCGATCAGTCCGCCCAGGGCCCACAGGTACACGATCAGGATGCCCGCGAAGCTGGTCGTCCCGAGCGACGGGATGAAGAACTCTTGCACCACATTCAAGCGGTCCGTGATCACCCCTCCCAGCACGATTCCAACGAACAGAGCCGCCACCACATCCCGGAGAAGAAAGGCCATGGCCAGAGCCACCACGGGGGGAACGAGCGACCAGAAACCATAGTGCGCGCCCGAAAAGGGAAACCTCCCGGCCAACCAGATTCCGGCCATCAGAATGGTGATGCCGACAGCCAGGCCGACCCAGCGAATCGATCCTCCGGCCTGATTCGAATTTGTAGGTTTTTTCAAAAAAAGTACCTCCGGGCCTATCAGTGTTCGAGGGGGTGAATCCGCCGCCGACCGCGACTTTTCAGTCTAAAGTACCGGTAGCTGAGAACTCACGGTAACGTGTTCACAAGTAATCCACACGAATCGTCCAGTTTTCGACATTGGCGATAAGTCACTGTACTATCGACTGTTACGCCGTCATCTACCTCTCAACTGAGTGCTGCGCCGACTTGCTATCGGGGAAAAATCTGCGTACAATCGGTGCGTCTGGCGGGGGACGGATCAGCCGCCGAGACAATCCGAGCGAGGCGCCCAGCCGCCTCACGGACTGACGAACTTTTCTTTGATTATTTGCTACCGCCTATCCCGAAAGGTAATGCATCATATGTGGGACACTCGCGCCGTTGAACTAGTCCTGCAGCTTCCCACGGAGCTGGCTGACTCCGTCGAAGCGGTCAAAGAAGACGATCCCGATTTTCTGAGCCGCGTGATACGGTACGGCCTGGCTCGGCGCGCCGTGTACCAGAATCTGAGTTCCTCTCCCCCTGAGATCGGCGTCCAGGCTCAAGCAGCTGAACTCAGGACTGGCAGCGCCTAGATTCCCTCCCGCCGCACAAAAACCTATCAGTACGTCGCTTGACGCCCATCATACGGCCGGCTACATAGGATGAGAGGCCGATTGGGCTTCGTTGAGCTGTTCCTAAGCTAAGACTGGTAGGCTGTGGACCATACCTCAGGGCATCCGGAGCGAGTCGAGTGCGAAGACGGTCGAATTGACCAGGTCCTTCGTGCCAAATATCTCGACTACTGTTCGGCCCGCATCTCCGAAGTATTTCTCTCTCTGACCGACGAGCGTATCTACGAACTCATGGAGCAGGCGGCCGTCGAGGCCGAGCTCACAGTCGGATCGCTCTCCTTTCAAGACATGATGAAACTGGTTACGAACAAGCTGCACGAGAGCATTCCTCTTCCCGATCTGGGTACGTGGGCCGAGGAATATGAAGCGGAGCCGGATAAGTACGACCCGTTTCTTCTCGGCTTGTGGAAGAGCGCCGAGCAGGGTCCTTCCAAGGCGGGGCCGGAGTGACGAAAGTGGAGCCTGGATCGCAGGGCGATCCACCCCAGCTTCACATCTGGGAGGGTACTTCGGGCGGCACCCAGATCGGCACCCTGGTTGATGACTCGGACGCGATCTGGAATCTGTTTGTTCTTGTGGAGCGCACCGGGCCGGACCTGTGCAAAGGCCGATTGTCATACCGGCGCGGAGACGAACGTTTAGACACCGGCTCCGTGATTGTGGAAGACACGGTAGAGGCTGTCATCTCCCGTGCGGCCGAGCTTCCCGCCTCGATGCTGCGGCAGTTCCTGGCGGCGGTCCGCGAAGTTTAGCCGGCCCCCGCGACGCCTCTAGCCGGCTCCGCGCGGCGCCACCTCATCGGCGTCGGGAAAGAACTTCCTCCACAGACCCAGGCCGACAGCCGCGTTGATCCAGAAGTGAGCCACTATGGCTGGAAACAGGCTTCCCGTCTGTACGACCGCCAGCGCCAGCAGCGCTCCGAGCGCGGTCGCTCTGAGGATTCCCATAAAACGCTGATATCCGTGCGCCATACCGAACGAAAGCGTGGTGAGGACGGCAGCCACCGGAACGGACGCCGACCAATCGGATAGCACGTGCAGCATGTAGCCGCGAAACATGTATTCCTCTGCGATCGCCGCCACGGCCGAGAGCAGCAGGAACCCGAGCATCTCTGGCCCCGATCGAGGCATGAGCGCTAGCGCGAGGCGACTTTCTGGAAGATCCAGCCGTCTGCCTGCCGCCACCAACAGCCACACGACGAGAAGTCCGGCCACGGTCACCGATCCGGCCCACGCGAACCCCTCCAGCGGCCGCTGTGCGGTCCACCCCAGCGCCTCCGCCGACACGTTCTGCCAGCGGGCGACTCCCCACGTGATTCCGACCAGAATCAAAGTGGATAGCACAGCTGACAGGTACACGGCGCTACGCGCGGCGGCCACTTCCCCGGCCTGCTCGTCCGTAAGTTTGGTGCGCAGGGCCAGAACAGGCAGGCCCAGCAGCATGACCACCGCGAATGCTCTGGCTAGAAGGGTCAGCTCCACTCGATTTCCTTCTCGATTTCTTTGATGTATGGCTGGACGATCGATACTGCGGCCGCCTGGTGACGGCAAGCGAGCCGGTAAGCGAGCCGGTAGCCGTTGACAGTGTCCGCCGCCCGGCAGACGTTCCTGCTCATGCGACTTGATATCGCCATAGCCCAGTTCATGCCGGCCAAAGGAGATCCCGCCGAGAGCCTGGTGAGGGCAACCAGGGTATTCGAGACTCTGAAGGAGCTGGAGCGAGGTCCCGACGTAGTCGTGTTCCCGGAAGCGGCGCTCACCGGTTACTTTCTCGAAGGGGGAGTGCGGGAGCACGCCATGGAGGCGGAGAGTGTGCTGGAGGCACTCGACAAGAGCTACCGCGATGCCCCCGGTCCGGATCGCCCCCTGGACGTAGTACTCGGCTTTTACGAGCTGGCGGATCACCGGATTTACAACTCTGCGTTGTACGCCGAACTCGGCGGCGACCTACCCCGGATTCGGCATGTTCACCGCAAGGTGTTTCTTCCCACTTACGGCGTATTCCAGGAGGAGCGCTTCGTGGAGGCCGGCCATTCCGTTCACGCCTTCGACACGCGCTGGGGACGCGCCGCCATCCTTATCTGCGAGGATCTGTTTCACTCCATCTCACCGACTCTGGCGGCGCTGGGCGGAGCGCAGGCGATATTCGTACCGAGCGCCTCGCCGGCTCGCGGCTCGGAGCCCGGGCGCGGCGTGCCGACCAGCGTGGACAGGTGGTACCGGGTGTCACGCGGCACTGCCGAGGAGCACGGTATCGCTGTCGCCGTGTGCCACCTCATCGGCTTCGAGGGGGGCAAAGGCTTCGCTGGCGGATCTGTATTGTTCGGACCCCGGGGCGATCTCCTGTACGAAGCGCCCCTGTGGGATCCGGCTGTCGGACAGGCCACGCTCGAACTCGGCAGCCTGACGGCGGCGCGTACCGAATCGCCGCTTCTGGCCGACCTCGAGACCGCTCTGCCCAGGTTGCTCCAGAACCGGGCCGGCGGCGGGGGTTGGAAGCCCGAGCGCGCCGAAGGCCGTCCGGAGGACGCTGCCGAGGCGCTGGCCGGCGCCGCGACTGACTCGCCAGGCCTCGATGCCTCTGTTCTGGACATTAACGCGGACCTCGTGACCGACTGGCTGACCCGTTTTCTGCAGGCGGAAGTACGGTCCCGGCGAGGCTTCGAGAAAGTGATCGTCGGCCTGTCCGGCGGCGTGGACTCCGCGCTCACGGCGGCGCTGTGTGTCCGGGCTCTGGGTCCCGAGAACGTGCATGGATTCTTCCTCCCCTACCACACCTCCAGCTCGGAGAGCCTGGAACACGGCCGCCTCGTGGCCCAGCAACTCGGAATCGAGGCCCGCCTCATCGATATATCGAGCTCGGTGGACGGGTACCTGACGGAGTCCGAGCCGGACGCGTCAGACCGGCGGCGAGGAAACGTCATGGCGCGAATGCGCATGATCGTCCTCTTCGACCAGGCGGCCAAGCTCGGCGGCCTACCGATCGGAACGGGTAACAAGTCGGAACGCCTGCTGGGCTATTTCACCTGGCATGCGGACGACTCACCCCCCATCAACCCGCTCGGCGACCTGTTCAAAACGCAGGTTTGGGCGCTGGCGCGTCACCTGGGGCTTCCGGCGAAGATCGTGGACAAGCCAGCTACGGCGGACCTGATCAGGGGGCAGACCGATGAGGCGGACCTCGGCGTTTCATACCCTGAAGCTGATTTGATCCTGCATCATTTACTTAGCGGCCGCTCCGCCGAGTGGCTCGAGCGAAAGGGCCTTGCAGCCTCCAAGGTCGAAGTGGTGCAAAGCCGGCTGGAGGGAACACACTGGAAGAGAAACCTGCCCACCGTGGCGATGCTGTCCGGCACCGCGATCGGGGAGTGGTACCTGCGGCCCGTGGACTACTGATGCCGTCCGGACAAGAAAAAGGCCGCCAGCAAGGCTGGCAGCCTGAATACCCCCTAGGGGAATCGAACCCCTGTCTCCTGGCTGAGAACCAGGTATCCTGGGCCACTAGACGAAGGGGGCTCGTCCGCGGCGCCTAT